>JACQDI010000220.1 GCA_016201195.1 Acidobacteriota bacterium
AGCTCCACTGGTCGCGGCCCCAAAACGCCCCAAGCCTTCCGAGACAGGGAAGGGGTCCCCGCTTACCTGAAGCTTGCCGGCGTCGAACGCCTGGGCCATGAGGGTCTGCTGCCGGGCGAACAGGAGGAAGCCGGGCGGCGCGAACCCGACGTTGGACTGCGCCGCGACCACGGGGCGGGTCTCGGCCGAGTCGAGCGAACCGGCGCGGATGCCGCTTTTGCCGGGGTCCGCACCACCGGAGTAATAGAGGAAGTGACGCCCATCGGGCAGGAACCACGGCCAGGCCTGGAATTCTCCTCGGGAGCGGTCCAATTGCAAAACCGGTTTGGGCTCGCCGCCGGCGGCGGGTACCCGTCGCAGCGGATTCCCGGCGGACGCGAACAGGATCGTGCCGTCCTGACTCTAGTTTCCACCAATCCCGATGCCAACCTCGCAGAGCGTCTGCGGGGGCGCTCCGGTAGTATCGACTTTCTTCAGCTTCTGATCGGCGAAGAAGGCGATGAAACGGCTGTCGGGCGACCAGAACGGACGGGTGGCGCCGTCGGCGCCCGGCAGCGCCTGCAAAGCCAGAGTGTCCAGAGAACGGAGCCAAAGCAACGGCTTGTCCTGTGTCGCCCCAGCGCTGAAGACGAGACGGCGCCCATCGGGTGAAAGGACCGGGTAGTCGAAAGTCGCGTAGGTCGTCTTGGGTGGAGGGAAAATCTGGAAGCGAACCGGGCGGACCTCGCCGGGTCTTTCGCGGAAGTGCAGGAACGATACCGCCACCACCGCCAGCAAGAGCGCCGCGGCTGCTGCCCAGGCCAGGCGCTCGCGTGACTTCCGTGGCGCGGCCAGTGGCGCCGGGGCTCCCGCCTGCTCGGACGGCGCGTTCATAATCTCGTCGATTTCGAGGCGCACGTCGCCGATGTCGCGCAGCCGCTGCTTCCGGTCGCGCTCGAGACACCGCCGCAGCAGACGGCGCAGGCCCGGCGGCACGCCGGCGGGCAGCGCACTCCAGTCCGGGTCCGTCTTCAAGACGGCGGCCAGCGTATCCGCGACGGTATCGCTGCGGAATGTCTGACGCCCGGTGAGCATCTCGTAGAGCACCACGCCGAATGACCAGATGTCGGCGCGCTTGTCGACCGCCGCACCCCGGGCCTGCTCCGGCGACATGTAGGCCGCCGTGCCCAGGATCACCCCCGCCCGCGTCGCCGCCAGGCTGATGGTGGGCGAGTTGGCGGGGTTTGCGGAGCCGGGGTCGTCGTCCAGCGCTTTCGCCAGGCCGAAATCCAGAACCTTCACCGCGCCGTCGCCGGTGATCTTCACGTTCGCCGGCTTGAGGTCGCGGTGGATGATGCCTTTCTCGTGCGCGGCTTCCAGAGCCTCGGCGATCTGCCTTGCAATGGGGATCGCTTCGTCGGGCGGGATCGGGCCGCTCTCGATGCGCTCGGCCAGGGTGGGCCCTTCGACCAGCTCCATCACCAGCGCCCGCACGCCCCCGGACTCCTCGAGCCCATATAGCGCCGCGATGTTGGGATGGTTCAGCGAGGCCAGCATCTGCGCCTCGCGCTCGAACCTTGCCATGCGCTCGGCGTCTTTGGCGAAAACTTCGGGCAGGACCTTCAAGGCGACATCGCGTCCCAGCCGCGCATCGCGGGCGCGGTAGACCTCGCCCATGCCGCCCGCGCCGAGAGGTGCGACAATTTCGTAGGGACCAAGGCGGGCGCCGGCAGCGAGGGTCATCGCTTCACCCCCGACTGCCAGCTCGTCACCACCGTCAGCGGCGACTCGGCCGTCGCCTCCCCGGCGGTCTTCACCAGGAAACGCTTGCCGTCGGCCGAGACGGCGTACTGGTAGGTGTTATTCCCGGTTGTGTTGTTGACACGGGCGTCGAACAGCGGCTGCGGCGCGCCGGCCTCGAATTGCGGGCGCGGCCCGGAAGCCGCTTTCACCGCCGCCCCCATCAGCTTGCGCTCCAGCGAGAGGTAGTAAAGCTCCTTGCCGTCGCGCCGCCACCGCGGCATTTCGCCTCCGGCCAGCGAGACCTTCCACTTGCCTGTCGGCCCGGAAGGCGCCCCGGCAGCCGCGTCGGAAAACGGTCGCACATACACCTCGTACCGGCCCGACTCGTTGGAGGCGTAGGCCACCCAATGCCCGTCGGGAGAAAACTGGCCCTGCGTCTCGATGAACTCGGTTTGCAAAAACGGAACCGGCTTCCGGGCCCCGGACCCGGAAGACGCGTCACCCGCTTTCAAGGGCAGGACCCACAAGCCTTGCCCGGCGCCTCTCTGGGTAAACAGCAGGAATCCCCCGTCGCTGGACCAACTGGTGGGGAACTTGTTCTGCGGGGACTCGAGCAGCGACTCGTCCCGGGGCGCGGCCCCGCTCGTGTCCTTCCAGTAGAGGTCAAAGCGCCCGGCGCGGTCGGATGCAAAGACCAGGCGGCTGCCGTCCGGCGACCAAACGGCGTAGATGTTAGCCGAAGCGTGAAAGGTGAAGCGCGTGTCGCCGCCGCGCGCCAGCTCGTGCAGCCAGATGTCGATGGCGCCCGCGCCGGCCGAGCG
>JACQDI010000221.1 GCA_016201195.1 Acidobacteriota bacterium
AATTGGAACATGTACCGGACCAGCAGCTCGGCATGATCCCGAGTGTAACCCTTGAAGCGGTCCGGCAAGGGACCGTTGAACACCCAGTGGTCGCCTTCGCGGCGGAACAGGCCCGAAGGCATTGCCGTGCCCGGCGCAATCAGCGCCGGATCGAGCAGCCACCGGAAGGTCCAGCCGGGCTTGAGCCGCTCCTTGGCCATCAGGAAATTGGGAGCGGTAGCCCGGGCGTCGTGCGCGGCGTTGCCGGTGGCATGGCACTTCAGGCAGGGCGCTCCCTTACTGGTGAACAACTGGCGCGCCATGGTCCGCTCGGCCTCGGTCAGCGCCTCCATGCCCTTCCTGGGCTGGACGAACGGCGAGGCCTGGGAGGAAAGGGCCATGAAGAATCGCACCAGCTTGTCCACTTCTCCCTCTGAGAAACTGAACGTCGGCATACGGGCCTTGAGGTAGCTGCGCACGCCGTTGCGGTTGGTATCCGTGGTGCTCAGTGACGGGTTCGACAGGAACCGCACCAGCCAGGCCGGATCCACGCGGGCGCCCTCGCCGACCAGTTGCGGCGGCATCTGCTCTTTCCAGTCCGGGTCCTGGTAGCGGGGCAGGGTCATAAAGACCGTCTGCTGGTTGGCGCGCAGCACGTGGCAGCCCATGCAGTTGTACTTGCGGATGATCCACCAGCCCTCCTGGATATCGCGGCGCTGGTCCTGGGGGCGGTAGAAGTACGACTCCGGTAATTGGGAATCGACCGCGCCCAGCAACAAGGTGGCGAGGGCATTGATCTCGCTGTCGGCCAAGCGGAAATTGGGCATCTTGAGCCGCTCGAGCTGCGGCTTCTCTTTGCCCACGTCGTAGACGTCAGGCTGCTTGAGCTTGTGCTCGAAGAAGCCCTTGTGGTTGTACCAGCTTTCCTTTGACTTCTTCGGAGGAAAGCCGGGAGGCTGGATGCCCTGCTTGGCCGGGTGGGTGAGCAGCGCAAAATCGAGCCGTTCGATGGGCTTGCTGCCCTCTTTGGTCAGCTCGGTGCCGATGCGGCCTTCGTCCTCGAGGCCCGAAATCTCGTGGCAGCCGGCGCAGCCGTAGTTGCGCACCAGGTGGATGCCCTTCTCTTTCAGGCTGAGGTCATCGAGGAAGGGAGCAGGTGGATAGGAGGCGCCGTCCTTCTTGAGGGTGGCCAGGTAGGAGGCGATGTCGCGCGCTTCGTCCCAGGTGAGCCGCAGGCTGGGCATGACGGTCATCTGCTGGACCTGGAGGGTGAAGCCGTCGTTGGGGCAGGCGGCGTGCTCCAGGTCGAAAACGAACGGCTTGCCGTGCTTGGCGTAGTCCTCGGGGCCGATGTCGCGCTTTTCGAGCGCGCAGTAGGGACGCGTGCGCTCGCGCGGGTTGTGGACCCAGCGGACTAAGTAGTTATAGTTGGCTTTCTCGCCGACGCGGGAGAGGTTGGCGGCGAACGGGCCGCCCCTGGCGTTGGAACCCTCGCCCACCGAATGGCAGGCCGTGCAGCCGCGGGTCTCGAAGAGCTCCTTGCCGCGGCCGGCGTCGCCCGGCTTCTGCTCTTCGAGCTTGCCTTCCACGCCGGTCTGCCAGACGAAGGCGGCGATGGCCTGGATCTCATCGGGGGCCAGACGGAAGCTGGGCATCTTGGTGGCCGGGCGGAACTCGTGCGGATCCTTGATCCACACCGGGATCCATTCCTTGCGCAGCTTGACGCGCAGCTCCTTCCAGCTCGGCCCAACCTTCTTGACCTCGCGCATGAGGCTGGAGGCCTGCACGTCGAGCTGTTCGATCTGCTCGTTCATCTTGTTGATGTTGACGCGGATCTGGTCGGCGCGGGCCTTCAGGCGGGCGACCTCCTCGTCGGAGGTCTTGGGGTCGTCCATCTTCTGAAACGCCCGCGTCATCTCGCGTTCGGCGTCGCCCTTTTCCATCTCGAGCTGCCGCATCTGCTGGCGGGCGTTTTGCAGGTAGTCCGGCTCGCGGTCGAAACCCTCGAAGCGGTGGCACCCCATGCAACCCTTGCCGCGGAACAGCTCGCGGCCGGCGTTGAGGGTCTCCGCGTAGTCGGTGACGATCTCGTTGTTATGGCACTGCTGGCAGCCGGCCTCGATATTGGCCTTGGTGAACAGAGGCCACAGCCAGTGTTCGTAGCTGCCGTGGCCCTTCTCGACGCTGGTGGTGGCGATGCCGTTGCCGTTATGGCAGGGAGTGCAGCCGAAGCGCTCCGGGTTGTGGATCTTCAGCAGATCGCGGCTGGGATGGCTGACGAACTCCTGACTTCCTCCCATGGCCGCTTTGGTCAGTTCGACCGGCTCGCGGATGCCCAGGTGGCAGGATTCGCAGCGGTCCACCAGGTCGATCTCCTTGATGTGGATCTGTTTGATGTCGACGCTGAAGGTGTGCATCTTCTCGAGCAGGCCGCGGATCTGCTCGTCGGTCAGGCCGGTCAACTGGTCCTTCACATAAGCGGCCAGCTTCTGCTCGAGGGCGTTGCGCGGGGCGTTCACCTTGATCAGCTCGGCCTGGAGCTGGGCGCGGCGGTCCTTCAGGCTGGTGTACTCCTTCTCCATCTGGTCGAAGTCCCAGCTCACGCGCTCGGTCTGGCCGTCGGCCTTGACCAGCTTCAGCGACTGTCGCTCTTTGCGGACCTCTTCGATGTCCTTGCGGATACCCGGCTTGGAGGAGGCGGAGGCGATCTCCAGGTTGTAGTTCAAGGCCGCGATGTGGCTGCGGACGGTCTGGAAATCCTCGGTCAGGCTGCTCAGGCGCACCTGGATCTGCTCGAGTTCCTTGTTGATGCGGGCCAGTTCGGGGGTGGCGGTTTTCTTGGTTTCCTCGATCTGTTTGAAGATCTGCTGGTAGCCGGCCGACTTGCGGATGGTGTCCTCGCTTTTGGATTGCACCGGGTTCAGTTTCTTCAAATAGGACGTGTAGAGGTGGACGAAATTTGCCTGGTAGCGCTTCCACGGCCGCTGGAGCCAGACCTCGTCGGCCATGGCCCAGATCAGGGTCAGCACCAGGATGAGCGAAGAGATCAGCAGCCACTTGCTCAGCGACTGGCTGACTACGGGATCTTGTTCCGGCGCGGGTGTTTCAGGCATAGGGTCGAATGGTTTAGATATTGAACCAGGGTGTAATCCAAACGTACTTGAGACGGAACAGCAGCCGGATCAGCATTTTCGCCGGCAGGCTCATCATCAGGATCAGCAGCGTCTGCATGGTGACGTACTGAAAGATGTTCATGCGCTCGTAGATCTTGCGGTTGAAGCCGGGGCGCGTGAGCAGCTTGTGAAAACCGTAGCCAGCGCCGCCCACGTAGAGCAGCGTCACCAGGGCGCCGAAGATGCCTTTGCCCAGAGCGCTGGTGATGCCGAAGATGTCGGGCAGGTCGCGGTTCACCTCGAAGACGAGGCGGTTGTGATCCCAGGTGACGCCCGGCCAGAACCACATCCAGCCCGGCCCGCGAATAAAGGTACCGATAATGACCATGGCTACCCACAGACCGAGGAAGCCGAAGCAGAAAGTGAGAATGGCCCACTTGCGCTGCTTGAA
>JACQDI010000222.1 GCA_016201195.1 Acidobacteriota bacterium
GGCCGCGTCCAGCCCTATTTGTTCGAGGCTCGCAAGCGCGGCGTGCTGTTCGACGTGGGGCACGGGCAGGGCAGCTTCCTGTTCCGCCTCGCCGTGCCGGCCATCAAACAAGGCTTCGTCGCCGACTCCATTTCCACCGACCTGCACGTCGGCAGCATGAACGCGGGCATGAAAGACCTGCTCAACGTGATGTCGAAGTTCCTGAACATGGGCCTCGCCCTCGACGACGTGATCCTGCGCGCCGCCTGGAACCCGGCCCGCGCCATCCGCCGCGAAGACCTGGGGAATCTCTCGCCCGGCGCCCGCGCCGACATCGCGGTTCTGCGCCTGGAAAAAGGAAACTTCGGCTTCGTCGATGTCTACAAGGCCCGCATAGCCGGCACGCAAAGGCTGGTCTGCGAGATGACCGTGCGCAACGGCTTGGTGATCTACGAGCTGAACGGCATCACCCGCGAACCGTGGGACAAGCTCGGCAAGTACGCCTCCCAGGGCGACCCGAGCTGGGATGGAACGAGCGAGGACCCTCGGCCGCCCCGGCAGCCGTGATTCAGCTTGCCAGCCGCACTCGCAGCCGGTCGCCAGGTCCCAGGGTCACCGCCGGATTGAGCCGCACATGCAGCTCGCCGTCTTCCGTTTTGGCTGTAGCCGGGACGGTCTCCCGGTTCTTAGCCGCCTGCGCCGGCCCCTCCGGACCTTTCAGCACGAAGTCGGCCAGGTCCAGCTTTCCGTAGAGCACCTCAACCGCAGCCGTGCGCCCTGCCTTGGTCGCGTTCTGAGAAAACACGCCCCACGAACTGCCGGTCGAGAAGAAGCACTTGAAGTTGCCGGGGCGGACCTGCGGCGCCAGGCGCAGGGAGCGCTCCTGAGCTGAGTAGCGGTAGCCGGAAAGCGCCAGCACCAGCGACCAGCTCGCCATGGCCCGGGCATAGTGGTTGCCGCACTCGATCTCGTTCCACGGGTTGCGGCGCAGGCCGTCGTAGCGGTCGCGCGCCGCCTTCACCACGGCCAGCCACTCGTCGAGCAGGCCCTCATACAGAAGATGAGCGGCCACCTGGTACTCGATGCCGGTCCATACCTCGTCCGAGTACACGAAAGGCAGCGCGGGCCGGCCTCCCTTCGGCCAGGAGCACAGCAGCAGCCCCTTCTCATCGCCGAGCGCGTAGAGGCGCTGCGGGTTGGGGAAGCGGCGGAAGTCGGCCTGAAAGTTATGGCGGTAAATGGACTGAAGCGCCTTCCGCACCCGCTCTTTCGGCAGCACGTAGCCCAGGCCGGCCACGGTGGCGAACCACTGGCCGAGCAATTGGTCGGAGAGGCATCCCCGTCCGTACTGATACTTGGTATGCGCCGTCTCCTCGTATTTCTGAATGTAGTAATCGCCGTCCCAGCAGGTTTGGTCGAGCTTCACCGAGCCGCGCTGGTAGAGGTCCTGGTAGCGCTCGGCGGCCGCGGTGTCGCCCAGGGCGCGAGCCATTTTGGCGCCGGCGAGCAGGGCGGCCAGATAAAACGTGCCCATCATCGTGTTCGGCCCGTAGAACTCGATGTCGTAGGTGTTGTGCTGCTCGCCCTCCATCACCCCGTCGCGGTCGGCGTCCCACTGCACCCAGGCGTATTCCAGAGCGCGCTTCACCTCCGGCCAGAGGCGGCGCAGGAACTCGTCGTCGCCGGAAAGCCGCCATTCGCGGTATACCTTCAGCACACAGCCCATCTGCCCGTCGGCGGCGGGCTTGAAGTTCCACAGGGTCTGGCCCAGGGGGATCAGGGTCCGGAAGGCCATGCTGCCGTCCGGGCGCAGGTTGTGCTCAAAATCGGTGCCCCGCATGAACCGCTCGAGCTGCGGGAACAGGTGGGCGAGCGTCTGCTCGTAGTTCCACACGTGGGTGCAATTCATGGGGCAGCAGCCGGATTGGTCGTCGCTGCCCTCAAAGGCGTGAAACGCCCCGCCCTCTAGGTATAAGCAAGTCGTCGTGCGCAGGATGGAGGCCTGGCTGGAGGCGGCGTCGAGCACCGGGGCGGGCAGGGTTGAGCCGAAGAAGGCGTTGTGGAAGCGGCGGGTCAGCCCTTGCAGGCGGTCCAGGTTCTTCAGCCCGTAGCCGGCGACGGCGCGGGCATCGGCGAAGCGCTCGGCGTAGCGCGTGCGGATCCGCTTACCCTTGTATTCCGCCTCGCGGTTCCAGTAATTTTCGACGATCGGAAAATGCCACGCCAGCAGAAACACCACCTCGGCTGACCCCCCTGCGGGCACGCTGAATTGCGGGGCCAGCGTGCATAGGTCCGAGGAGCCGTCCTGGGAGGGCCCGCCCGTGTTGGGGTCGGCGAAGCGGCCGGTGGCCGAATACTCGTCCCACCACTTGTGCGTATCGTCGAACCATTCGCCTTGGTCCCAGCGGACGAGCC
>JACQDI010000142.1 GCA_016201195.1 Acidobacteriota bacterium
CTGGCAGGCCTCGCATAGGTGATCGAGGATCAACGGCAGCTTCTCGATCACCGGCTGGTCGGCCTCCACCTTGCAGTCGAGCACCCGCAGCGGGTTGGTCGCCGCCCGGCGCTGGCAGTCTTCGCACATCCGAGGGGCCACTTTCTTCAGCTCCTGGCGCAGGTGCTCCACGTAGCGCGTCCGGCATTCCTTGCACCCGACGGAGTTCAGCAGCAACGCCTGCCCTTTCAGGCCCAGCCGCGCCAGCAGCTCCATCACCATCTCGATCACCTCGGCGTCCACCGCCGGCGAGTCGGAGCCGATGGCCTCCACGCCGATCTGGAAAAACTGCCGGTAGCGGCCCTTCTGCGGCCGCTCGCGCCGGAACATCGGCCCGATGTAGTAGAGCTTCTGCAAGCCGGGCCACTGGTCGAGGCGATGCTCGATATAGGCGCGGATCACCGACGCGGTGGCCTCCGGCCGCAGGCTCAGCGAGCCGCCATCGCGGTCCTCGAAGGTGTACATCTCCTTGGTGACGATGTCGGTGTCCTCGCCCACGCCCCGCGCAAACAGTTGCGTCTCTTCGAGCAGCGGCGTGCGGATCTCCTGGTAGTTGTAGACCCGGAACAGCTCCCGGGCCGCCTGTTCCACGTGATTCCACGCGCCGGTCGAGGGCGGCAGGATATCCCGCGTCCCGCGGATCGCCTTAATCAACTGCCCTCCTGGTACGCCCGCCGATACTGCACGTAATTCGCGGCGTGCCGGCGGATCAACTCGCGGTCGGCTTCCGTCACCGCGCGCTTCACGTTCGCGGGCCGGCCCATCACGACGCTCCCCGGCGGAATCTCGGTGCGCTCGGTCACCAGCGCTCCGGCGGCCACGATCGACCCCTTCCCCACCCGCACGCCGTTGAGCAGGATCGCCCCGATCCCGATCAGGCAATCGTCCTCGACCACGCAGCCATGCAGGGTCACTGAATGCCCCACCGTCACCCGGTCGCCGACGATGCACGGGTAGACGCCGTTCATTACGTGCAGGCAGCAGTTGTCCTGCACGTTGCTCTCCTCGCCGATGCGGATGTAGTGCACGTCCCCGCGCACGGTCGTGTTGCACCACACGCTCGACCGCTCTCCGATAACTACGTCTCCGATCACTTGGGCGCTGGGATCGATGTAGGCGGAGGCGGCGATTTGCGGCTCCGTGCCGCGATAGCTGCGAATCATGCCGGGGGCTAAATATGCCATGGTAGCACAGTCAGTATGCTCGGCCCCCCTGGGGCCCTCTGGGGCCTCTGGGGCCCTGGGGTCAGGAGTCAGGAGACAGGAGTCAGGAGAGCGAGGTCGGGGTGAAGCGGGGTTTCTTCTGCCTTCTGCCTCTGGACCCGCTTTAAGCGGGCAGGTCGCATTCGGGGGCCAGGGGGATATACCGATCGGTGTCCCGTGCCCCAGCCTGTATGCCTTCCTACAGCGCCGAATCTCGGGATCTTGAACTTCAGCCACTTCTCCGAGAAACCGACTATTGCGTCCATGTGGCAAGTGTTTCCTCGCGTTGGTCGTGATGCCCGAGACCACGCAGCCGCTGACGCGGCGGCCGTCCATGAAGCCAGCGCGGTTCCTCCTCGCGCACAATTCCGCTGGCCGACGGCAACAATCCTGCACTCTTCCGCCTGTTCGAAGCGGTTCGAAGCCTATCCCGTGCAGGGGTGTGACGTTGGTAGACGTCCTGCGGCGGAGGGGTGGAGCGGAGCGCCCCGGCAGCCCGTGGGTTTAGGGAGATTAAGATTCTGGTCGGGGCGGAGATCGCCTTCAACGTCACCAGCATGCCGTCCTCGTATTTCATCGAACAGGGGGAGGAGCCGGGCCGTCGCACACCCCCGTTCTTTGCCTGAGCCAAATCCAGACTCACAATGCTATAGTCATGGGATGGTCGTGGGACGAAATTGCTTCTGGCGGCGGTTCGCCTGCCAGAAAACCCAGGGGGCTCGGTTGCTTCTTCCGCCGGCGGGATGGTTTGGCCGTACCTGCCATAGGTTTAGTTCATTAGGAGTCTTCAGCATGAGAAGGCTAACGTTGATATTCGAAGTCATTTTCTCCGGTGCGGTTTGTACGGTTGCGCAACGGAACGACACGGAAAGAGTAAACACGTCCCAAAAGGCCAACAAAGCTGTGCCGCTCTCGTTGAAAATTAACAGCACAGCCGGCTTCACGAACCTATGCCCAAACACATCCTCTCCATACGTTTACACCTTCACTAAGACAGGCCGCCCAGGAGGATCAGATGGGGGGCCGACTCCTCACTTGGCAGGAGGCAGGGTGATGAGATGAGAACGAAGCGTTGCAGCGGACGGGCAAAAACCGCCCGCCACTGAACGCCCGAGTCGTTAGCCCTCAGATGAAAGGGGCAGTGAAAGAGACATGGAGACCGTTCTTCGCTGGCATCCGGAGAAGGCGCGCTCGAACCTGCGGAAGCACGGCATCACCTTCGAAGAGGCGGCCTCGGTATTTCGAGACGCCCTCTCCGTGACCATCAGCGACTCGCTACATTCAACGGAAGAGGATCGTTTCGTGACCATTGGGCGGTCCGGTCGAAAATAGAACCCTGGTCGTGGTACATTCGGAAGTCGGGGATACGATTCGTGCCGGAATACGACTTTTCCGGTGGCGTTCGCGGGAAATACGCGGGTCGGTTCACAAAGGACACGATCATGGTGGTCCTTGACCCCGACGTCGCTGAAGTATTTTCCGATCCGAAGTCAGTAAACAAAGCTCTGCGGGCGCTAGGCCACATCATTCGCGACCGCGGAGGCAAGACGGAACGCCGCCGCTCGGCAGGCTGAGGGCTAACCCGGCGCTGCAACCGACGAGCGGCGCCGGGGTGGCCCGTGCGAGTTTGAGAGGTTATCTGGCGCCGCTCGCGGTTGAGCGCCCAAATCGTTAGACGGTCCGAACGGGAGGAGTGGTTGAACGGCGCACGAAGATGGTAGACCGGAAGCTGCCCGCCGATCCCTTGGGCTTTATCCGAGACTGCGTCCGGAACCGGCGGGTCTTGTGGACCTACCATGTAAACATGCGTCTCCGAGGCCGGTTCATTCCGCGTGAGGCCATCTTCGATGCCGTCGAGAGTTACGAGATAATCGAAGCGTACCCGGAAGACAAATACCTTCCCAGCTATCTGGTGCTGGGAAGATCGGCTGGCGAGGTCTTCCATGTCCTGTTTGGTGCCGACGTCGAAGGAAATAATGTGAGGGTTGTGACGGCCTACCGGCCGAGCGAGAGCGAGTGGGAAGACGACCTGAAGAGGAGGAGAGCACTGCGATGAAATGCACTGTCTGTGGGGCAGAGATGCGGTCGACAAGGAGTGATCTGCCGTTCAAGACTACCGAGCACACAATTGTGATTCTCAAGAGCCTTCCGATACTTCAGTGTGAGAACTGTGCTCAGTACCTAATTGAAGATGCAGTGCTCGGTCGGGTCGACCGGATTCTCGCGACTGTCGACGGGGCGGCTGAGCTGGAGGTCATCCGGTATGCAGCATAGGCCGTCTACGAAGGCATGCACCCGACCGCCCAAAAACCGGGCGGCGGGTCCTCGCCTTATCAACGATTTTGGAAAGGGGTTGACCCACTATGACGGTGAACCGACAGAGCAATGATGAGCAAGCGGCGGGGAGAAACACAAGCGACGCCGGCAGGACCAGATTTGCCGGGATGCGAGGGTGCGGGTGTGCTCGATGAGGTCGAGGGTGGGGAACTTGCCGATGGCGCGAAGGCGAGCTCGGGAGCGATTCCGATCCGGCCGAAGGTCAGCCTATGGTTGGTAGGGTTATTATAACGCGTTCGTCTCCGTCGAGGAGTTCCTCGACCGCTTGATCAGCTATAACGTTTGGCTACTGTCGTCCGACCACTTCCTCGTTACGAGGTTCTGTTACTCCTCCACGGACGCACGCCGCGCCGTTGCCGAGACGGTCGCCGGGTCATTACCAAGCGGTGAAGTCTCAATGCTATGGAACGTCGATGGTGAGAATCCGCTAGGAACGCCGCTACCGTACCTTCGTGCGACAGCAGACTGGATTCAAGGGCTACCCGAGAAGGATCGCGAGGAGGTACGAAGACTAGATGAAGACCTCCCCCATTTTGCCGGGGACGAGCATCTCCCGTTCCCTTTTCGGCATACTGCATTGTGGGCGGATGCAGATCCCAGTGAAATCCGGCGATATGCTGAACTCTTCGGGCGCGTAGTCAAGCTGATGGAGGAATCAGAGTTGGCTGGTGTTCGCAGTGGCCTTGATCACTTTCGTGAGGTTGAGCGATTTCCCTCCCCGGAGAAGCTGCTGGCGTGTGTCGCCCGTCTGCGCCAAGCGTTAGAGCTTTCGGACGTTCACCGCTATGTGCCAAAGGTGTTTTGGTTATTCGGCCGAAAGGCAAACCGCTTTGGCTCTGTCGAGTACGAGTTCAGGGACCACGCTGGAGCAACAGTAGTCGCATACGGTCCGCCACTAGTGTCAGCTTTGCCGCGTGTCCTCTATGAGAATGCGTGCTTGCTGGCTCCCGGAAACTTGCTCGGAACTCCCAACTCTTCGTTAATCTTTCAGATTCGAGAGCGCAGCGAGTTCTCGGCCTATTGGCAGAATTACCCTAGGCGACGGCGCATTGCCGAAGATGACGGAAAGGACATATCAATGGCGTGACCAAACTCGATCATCACCGCGCTGGAGGCTCCACCCGAATTGGGTAGTGCGTGCCTAACCAGGCGCTGCAAGCGACGGCCAAAAGCGGGCCGCGCCTGAGCGGCGGGTCGTTAGAGCGTTAGAGCGCCCACGTGTCCGGCTCGGAGTAGAATGAGGGTATGATGTGAGAGTTCGACGTGGTAGTGGAGTGGGACGAAGAGGGCTACTACCTGGCGTCGGTCCCGGCCCTCCGCGGCTGTCATACGCAGGCCAAGTCTCTAGACGAACTGATGTCCCGAATCCGGGAGGCGGTTGAGTTGTGC
>JACQDI010000260.1 GCA_016201195.1 Acidobacteriota bacterium
AGACACGCGGCTCGATCCGTCCATCGAGATCGTGACGCCCGACGTCCCGGCGCTGCGGCGCAAGTCCTCCCTTCCATTTTTCGCCTACGGGTTTCGATCCAAGGCCGGCAAGCCGATTGTCGCCTACTGGTTGGGAGCGCATAGCGTGCCGGGCAATGTCTTTCCTCCCATCTACGCGGACCTGGTGATCCGCAACAGCGGCATACGGCGCCCGGCGCTGATCGATGTGGTCTCCGGCGAGATTCACCCCCTGGAGTGGAAGGCCGGCGCGGCGGACGTGTTGCCCCATATGCCCATACGGGATACCGTACTCGCCGTCGCCGATGAAGATTACATCGACTGGCCGGTGCTGCCCGAAGCGCCGAGTTCGCTGGCGGCGGTGATTTCCGGCGGCTCCGTGCGACTGCGCTGGGAAGTGCACGGCGGCGACGCTTTGAACGCCATCATCGAGCGACGCACCGGGCAAACCGGCCCGTGGTCGCGCATTGCCACGCAGCCGGCGGGCAAGCAGGAGTACATGGATACGGGCGCCGCGACGGGCCAGACCCTCTGCTATCGCGTCCGGATGGCCAACAACAATGGCGAGTCGGCCTACTCCAACATCGTGCGTGTCAGGCGATAAGCTGCTGGGTTCGACGGGAGGTTGACTCTACACGTAAGACCGTGCCAGCAGCTCCGCCGCCGTCTCGTCGAGCTGGTCGGCGCGGCGGACGTCCTCAAAGCGCGCCAGCAGGTCGTCCACCCGCAGGCGGCGTTTTTCGGCCCCGCGGAAGTCGTGGATCACGCGACCGCGGTGCATCATGATCAGCCGGTCGCCGAGGCTGGCGGCCTGGTGCATGGAGTGGGTCACCATCAGGGCGGTGAGCTTGTCGCGGGCGATGACCTCCTCGCTGAGGCGGATCACCTGGTCGGCGCTCTTGGGGTCGAGGGCCGCGGTATGCTCGTCGAGCAGCAATAGCGTGGCCTTGAGCCAGGTTGCCATCAGCAGCGTGAGCGCCTGCCGCTGCCCGCCGGAGAGGCTCCCGATGGCATTCAGCAGCCGTTCTTCCAGGCCCATGTTGAGCCGGGCCACCGCGTCGCGCATCTCCACGTGCCGGCGCGCCGGCAGGGCCCAGCCAAGGCCCCGCGGCCGGCCCCGCCGCGCGGCCAGCGCCAGGTTCTCGGCGATCGAGAGGTTCGGCGCGGTCCCGCTGAACGGGTTCTGGAACACGCGCCCGATCATCGCCGCCCGCCGGTGCTCGGACCACTGCGTCACGTCTTTCCCGTCGAGGTGGATCGATCCCTGGTCGACGAAGAACGTCCCTGCGACAGCGTTCAGCAGCGTTGATTTCCCCGACCCGTTGGTCCCGATGATGATGACAAACGATCCCTCGTCCAGGTTCAGATCGACGCCCTGTAGAGCGCGCACCTCGTTCGGCGTGCCGGCGTGAAAGGTCTTCCGGATACTCCGCACCTCAAGCATTTTTCTTCCCCCACTTGCGGAGCACGCCGGGAAGAATCAGAGCCACGAACACGAACGCCGCGGTGATCAGTTTGAGATCGTTCGGGTTCAGCCCCCAGCGCAGGGCGATCGCTACCAGCAGGCGGAACAGCACCGAGCCCATCACCGCGCCGGCGATGACGAAACCGAGTTGCTGCGTGCCGATGAGCGCCTCTCCGATGATGACGCTGGCGAGGCCCCACACCACCATGCCGATGCCCATCTGCACATCGGCGAAACCCTGATACTGGGCGAGCAGCGCTCCTGAAACGGCCACCAGGCCGTTCGAAAGCGCCAGGCCGAGGATGATCATGTTGCCGTCGTTGACGCCCAGCGCGCGGATCATCTGGTCGTTGTCGCCGGTGGCTCGCATGGCCGTGCCCAGGTTGGTGCGGAAGAAGGCATAGAGCAGGCACCCGGTGAACACCGTCGCCGCAAACGCCAGCGCCAGCACCGAAGCGTCCCGCGTGGCCACCTCCCAGCCGAGCAACTTCAGGCTCGCCCTGGCGCCCAGCACGCGCGCGGCGATCTGCTCGGCGTTGGTGGCGAGCGTGGTCTGCGACATCAGCGGCACGTTGCTCTTTCCCATCACGTGCAGGTTGATCGAGTACAGGGCGGTCATCACCAGGATCCCCGAGAGCAGGCCGTGGATCTTGAACTTGGTGTGGAGGGTCGCCGTGGTGGCGCCCGCCAGCATGCCGGCAGCGAAGCCGGCGGTGGTCGCGAGCAGCGGAGGAACCCCTCTGACCAGGAGCGTGGCGGCGACCGCCGCCCCGAGCGTGATCGAGCTATCGGCGGTGATGTCCGGAAAATGAAAGATGCGGAAGCTCACGAACACGCCCAGGGCGAGCATGGAAAGGATCAGGCCGATGGTCCAGGCGCCTACGAGGAGGTTCATGTGGTTATCTCTCCGATCGGACCGATCCAGCAAGCACCGCGCAAGAACTCGCTCTGGCCGGCCCCGGCGATCTCGCGGTCGTCGCCCAGCAAGTGCAGCACGCCTTGCAGCGTTTCGGCCTGGAATAGCGTGGTCACGGTGGGCTGCAGATCGATGCGGCCCTTCTTCAGCGGGCGATAGGAAAAGGCCGCCGCATGAAAGTGTCCCATCAGCGGCGATCCTTTCGCGAGCGGCCGCAGCATAGGCCCGAGAGCCCCGCAGTCGCCGCGCGCCGCTACGCCGGCCACCAGGGTCAGCGCCCGCGCGTAGGCGCGCTCCGAGCTGAAGGAGAGCCACTCCCGGATCCCGGGATGCTCGAACGGGGCGCCCTCGGAAGCCCTCTCCGCGGGCGAGCGGCGCAGCGCCGCCCCCATCAGCCCCGCCGACTCGGCCACCATGATGATGCCCGCCGCCTCGGCGCCCGCAATGTCGAGGCAGGTCGTGACCAGGTCGCTCAAGCCCGCCGCGTTCGATTCCTTCTTGGGATCGAAGCGGGCAAGGTAGGCAAACTCTCCCTGGCACACGATGCTGTAGAGCACCAGCAGCTCGGGCACGAAAGTTCCGGCCGAGACCAGGTAGTCGGGAACGTTGGTGCCGTCGGTCGGTTGGTAGGCAGCGGCCCCTGCTGCCGCCAGGAACTCCCCGAACCGGTTGACCGAATCCTCGAAGCTGTGGCCGAATGCGCCCAGGCCCACGGCGAAGGTCGGATCGGGAAACGCCATTTTGCGGCAATGCTGTTCGCCGAAGCGGCAGCCCCGCAGCAGGTCCGGATCACCTACGGCGCGGCAAGCGAGCTTCGTTCCCGGCGCCAGGTCGCGCACCTCAAAGGTGGGCTTGTCCCGGTCGAGGTGTCCCACCATCTTCACCGGCGCGATGGTCTGCTGCGCGGGAGGCGCTTCGGCTATCAGCAGCCGGCCCAGGTTGGCCATCTCCAGCACCTTTTTCAGCGGCGGCGAAGCGCTCGACACCAGGAACGATCCCTGAATCTCTGTCAGCTCCTTGTAGAACTTCACCAGCACGCCGATGCCCGCCGCCTCGGCGCCCGCAATGTCGAGGCAGGTCGTGACCAGGTCGCTCAAGCCCGCCGCATTCGATTCCTTCTTGGGATCGAAGCGGGCAAGGTAGGCAAACTCTCCCTGGC
>JACQDI010000261.1 GCA_016201195.1 Acidobacteriota bacterium
CCGGGATGCTGCGACAGCAGCGCCAGCAACTCGTATTCCTTGCGAGTCAGCGTTACCGGCATGCCATCCAACACCACCCGGTGGTGTTCAAAGCTGATGTTCAAGTGCGGATCTTGATACGCCGAGTTTTTGACAAGCATGAGTTTTTTGTCCTTGCCTTTTCCCACCCTGTTCTAGATATTAGAGGTTGAACCCTGGGGAGTCGTATGAGAATTGTAAAAGTTTCGTAAAAGTAGGAGGGCAAAATGGGATAATCCTTCGGGGCTAAGCTGCCGATACTGTAACCTGGAGGTTAGAGAATCGGCGTGGACATAGCATTACTGAGAAAGATGATCGAGGAATTGCGCCAGGAACAGCGCGAGATCAATTCCGCCATTTGGGCCCTGGAGGCGATGGCCCGTGGCCGACCCCGCCGCGGGCGGCCCCCCAAGTGGCTGCGACCAACGACATCGGGTGGCGAGGCGCGTCGTCCCTCCCGCTCGCCAAAAAAGAACCCCAAGATCCCAGGGCGTGTCTGATTTGGGAAGGGGAAGGATAGACACAGGCGATGACCCCAGAGGACTTCCGCATTGTTTGTGGCGTCTTCGCGGCTGGCTTTCTGCTAATTCTCATCTACCGTCATTGGCGGCGTAAGCCATAACGCAGGCATCGAGCTGTCAGCGATCCGCTCGAACCGCACTGCTCGGGCGCTGGCTGATGATGGCTGATAGGTGCTAGCCTTATTGCTAGAATCGGAGTGGGACCCATGGACCGCGTCATCACTCCCGCTGGCCGGCTCGCCGGAGTTGTCCGGTTGCCCGGCGACAAGTCGATCTCGCACCGCTACGCCCTGCTCGCCGCACTGGCCGAGGGTTCCAGCGTCATTACGAACTTCTCGAGCGGGGCCGATTGCCGCTCCACGTTGGGGTGCCTGGAGGCCCTCGGTGTCCCCATCCGCGCTGAAAACAGCACCGTCCGTGTCGAAGGCGTCGGCCTGGACGGACTGAAAGCCCCGGCGGCTTCCCTGGACGCGGGCAACTCCGGATCCACGATCCGGATGCTCGCGGGGATCCTGGCGGCGCAGCCCTTCACCAGCCGGATCGCCGGGGATGAATCGCTGGCCCGCCGCCCGATGCGTCGCATCATCGAGCCGCTGGCCCGGATGGGCGCCCGCATCGAAGCCCGCGACGGCAACTTCCCTCCCCTGCGCATCACCGGCGGTCCGTTGCGCGCCATCGACTACGAGCTTCCGGTACCCAGCGCCCAGGTCAAGACGGCCGTGCTGCTGGCGGGCCTCTACGCCGACGGCGCGACGGTGGTGCGGGAAGCCGTCCGCACCCGGGACCACACCGAGATCGCCCTGGCCGAGCTAGGGGCGAAGATCGAGACTCGCCGGGGCATGATTCGCCTGGAGCCCCGTCCGACGCTACGGGGCCGGGAGTTGCTGGTTCCTTCGGATCTTTCCTCGGCAGCGTTTTTCTTGGTCGCCGCGCTGCTCGTGCAGGGCTCCGAGGTGGTGATCCAGGGCGTCGGCCTGAACCCGACCCGCTCGGCCCTGCTCGACGTGCTGGTCTCCATGGGCGCCCAAATAAAGGTGCTGGATCTCCGACAGCACGCCGGCGAGCTGATCGGCGACGTCGAGGTGCGCAGTTCGCCTGTCCGCGGCGGTGTGATCGAGGGTGCGACCACGGCGGCCGTAATTGATGAGATTCCGGTTCTGGCCATGCTGGGAGCGGTGTCGGAAAACGGTCTGGTAGTCCGAAACGCCGCAGAACTGCGCATCAAGGAAACGGACCGGATCGCAACCGTAGCCGACAATCTCGGCCGCCTGGGGGTAAACGTCAAGGTCCACGACGACGGCCTGGAGATCCCCGGCAAGGCCCGCTTCCGCGCCGCCGAGTTCGACTCCTTCGGCGACCACCGCATCGCCATGGCATGCGCTGTCGCTGCCCTGGTGGCTGACGGCCCCTCGACTATCCGCGGCGCCGAGGCAGCCTCTGTTTCCTTCCCGGAGTTTTACGATACGCTGGACCGTCTGCGCGCCTGAGCCATGTTTAGCGGGATCATCGAAGAGTTGGGAACCGTCGAGTCGGCCGGCGTCCGTCTCGCCATTCGCGCCCGGGAGGTGCTCTCGGATCTGGCTCCCGGCGCGAGCATCGCCGTCAACGGCGTCTGCCTGACGGCGGTAGGCATTCAGGATTCGGTCTTTTCGGCTGACCTCTCCCCCGAAACGCTCGAGCGAACGAACCTGGGAGACCTGAAGCCCCGCGACCGGGTCAACCTGGAGCGCCCGCTGGCCCCCACCGGGCGCTTGAGCGGCCACATCGTGCAGGGCCACGTGGACGGAACCGGGGTCCTCGTGAGCCTCGACGCGCTGCGTGACGGCAACTGGTGGCTGAAGGTGTGCGTCCCCACCGAGTTGCAGCGCTATCTGGTCTTCAAGGGCAGCATCGCCATCGACGGTATCAGCCTGACCATCGCCTCGCTCGAGGGTGACGAGCTGGGCGTGGCCATCATTCCCCACACATACGCCCAGACCACGCTTTCCACTCACCGCCCCGGCGACCGCGTAAATCTCGAATGCGACATGATCGCCAAGCACGTGGAAAAGCTGCTGCAGGCGATGGACCTGGAGCCGAAAAGCCGGCTCACCATGGAGCGTCTGCGCGAGGAGGGTTTCTAGATGAGACGTGGCGCACGCACTTTGCGTGCCGCGCCGGGACTCGTTTCGGCCATCCTGCTAATATCGGTGATGGCCTCGGCCGGCCTCCACGCGCAATCCAAGCCCCAGACCGTGAAGGAGGACAACTACCCCATGCGTGCCGGCTGCTCCGACACGGCCGAGCAGGTCGCCGCGCTCAAGAAGGGCGACCCCGTCCGAATCCGCTACGCCCTGGCGAGCAGCAACCGACCCTGTTACGCCGTTTCGGTCGAAACCGGCGGCAAGAAGCTGCAAGGTTACGTCTGGGCCGACGGCCTCACCGGGCTGGAGGAATTCGAGCAGGCGCGGCGGGCCGCGTCCTCTGCGGTTTCATTAGCCGGCGGCCCCATCATCAACCGCGGCGAGGTCGAGGCCGTTCGCGAGAGGGCCGCGGCGACCCAGAAGGCCGGAAAGATCGATTTTGCCCTGGCCGCCCAACTCAACCTCGCTGCTGACGCCTTGCAGGCGGGCCGCCCCGCCGATGCCGAGAAGATCCTGGCCAAGGCCGGCGCCCCTCGCGGCAACCGGGACGTCGCCCTGCTGCGGGCCTTCGCCCTGCTGCAAACGCATCAGCCCGACTGGGCCATCGATATCCTGACGTCAGGATATCGATGGCCCAGTCGGGCTGATGCGTTTGCAGCAGGGCGAAGGCCCGCAGCAGGGCGACGTC
>JACQDI010000143.1 GCA_016201195.1 Acidobacteriota bacterium
CAAGCTGTAGCGCATGGCCTGGTGGATCGAAGGCGGGTATTCGCTCTCCGGCGGGACCAGCCGCTCCAGGGCCTCCTCGATGCGGGCCTGTTGCTGGCTTAGGTATTCCTGAAATGTGGAAGACGCGGTAGTGGACACGGGTTAGCGGCTGGTGGCCTCGCCGTCCTCGAGCTCGAACGGCACAGCCTCCACCTTCCCCTGTTTCTTCAACAGAATTTCCACGCGGCTCTCCGCCGCGCTAAGCTGCTGGCGGCAATTCTCGCTCAGTTCCATGCCCTTCTCAAACAGCTCGAGCGACTTCTCCAGCGGCAGATCGCCGTTCTCCAGCTCCTTGACGATCTTTTCGAGCTGCTCCAGTGCGGTTTCGAACGAAGCGGCCTTTTCTGGGGTTTCCGGCATGATGCAACAGCTATTGTAATCAATTCCGGCGTGGTGCGCTCAGTTGCCGCCCTAAGTATAATTGGTCATGCCTTCCATCAAGCTGACCGATCAATTCGGACTGGACCTCGAGGTCCAGCCCAACCCGTCCTCCGGCATCGCCAAGTATTTCCAGAACCTGGCGCAGTTGCGGTTTTCGGACATCAACTTTTCCGCACTGCAAAACATCAGCTTGCAAGACCTGCCGGTGAAGGACTTCCAGGCGGGGCTTTCGTTCCAGCAGCCGGTCGCAATCGCCGGTGGGTCGCTGGCGTGGACCATCAGCGCCGGCGCCAAGGCGGGTGTGAGTTTCAGCCCGGAACAGGGCCGCCTGTCGGTGAAGCTCGCCGCCTCGGTTTCGGCCGGGGCCGCGGGCGGCTTCCAGGCCGGCGCCGCCATTTCCCTGGCCAACTCCAAACCGTTTGCGCCCAGCAGCCCGTTTGCTTCCGCGCTTCGCCAGACCCTCGAGCAGTTCACCATCCCGGCCGGCGTCGAGGATCTGGATGCTATGGCCGCCGGAGCCGTGGTCACCGTGGAAGGGAACGGGACGCTGAAATTCTCCGGGCAGGCTGACCTGGCCACGGCGGTGAATCCCCTCGCGGGTCTCTCGTTGCCCGCCGTGCCCGGCATACCGAAGATCAGCGCCGGAGGCTCTCTCCAGGTGGGCGCTTCCTTCCAGGCGTCGGGCGGGTACCAGCTTCGCCTCGAGAAACTGGAGAACGGCCGGGTGAAGCTGGGCTGCCACAAGAAACACGGCTCGGAATGGCAGGTGCAAGTCCAGGCCCAAGCGGGTCTGTCGAACGACCTGCTCAACCGGCTGGTAGGCGCCATCAGTGGCGACCCGCGCGCCGACGAAGACGCTCTGCGGCAGGCGGGACTCGGCCAGGGACAGATCGCCTCCATCCAGAGCGCGATCCAGGCCGGCGTCGAGCGGAAGCTCGCCGTCTCCGTGGCCTTTGAGCTGGGCTCGCTCCAGTCGACCGAGGCGGCGTTCCTCTACGAGATCGACCTGGCCGCCCTCTACGCGGACGGCCGCGAGGCGGTCCAGGCCGCGCTGCACGGCGACTTCTCGGGCCTCGCCGCCGGGCCCGGAATCCAGGAGGTCGAAAGCTTGATGACCCGCCTGCGGCAGCGAAGCCATCGGCTCAGAGTGAATCTGCTGGGTATTTACAATTTCCAGTCGGTGAGCCAGCTCGCGCTCGAGGGCAAGGTTTTCCATGATGAGGTGACGGGGGACCTGGTCATCACCGACAAGGCCACGGCCTCGCGCATCGACTTCGGCGCCGCCGGCAAGAAACTGCGGCACGTGCTGGCGGAGCAATTCCTGATCACCGCCGCGTACCGGGCGAGCCCCCTCGCCGCCCGGGCGCCCGCGCTCCACAGCTCTCACGCCTATTTCGAGCTGCACGCCGCCACCGACCACCAGACGATGAAAGACAACCTCGACGTCGCCCAGGCGCTGGGGCTGCTCTCGGAGGAGGAAAAGCAGGAGAACCTGGCCGGGGTGGACCACTTCGGAAATACCACGTTCTACGCCGAGACCGGCTACGAAGAGGATCTGACGGTCCGGCTCTTCCTGGATGACGGAGGGCAGCCTCGATCCGAGGCCGAGTACGAGCGCGTCGGGCGGGAAGCGCTCCAGCTTCTGGTGCAGAAGGGAGACCCCGACGATTTCCGCCGCCGGCCGGCGCTCGACGACGCCCTGTGGGCGAACATGAAGTCCCTTGGCCAGGCCAACTTCCGATCCTTGTTCCCCGAAACCCAGCTCGGGGCTGTGATCGCGGATTACACGGTGATTGTCTGGTGGGCGGAAGCCATGCGAAAAACAGCGGAGAAGCTGGCTCAACTACTGGCCTCCCCGGACGACTCGTCCCTGCGCCGCCAACTGGCCAAGCACCTGGAGTCGGTCGCCGGCAACACCAAGGAAGAATTCGGCGATCCCTGGGGCTTGGTGGCCATGGACGTTGTTTCCGGCCGCCGCGCCGCGGCGCGGGTCGAGTTCACCGGCCCGATCCTGGCGCTCGCGCGGGAACGGACCTGACACAGGTCCGGCGTCGGCGATCTGTCAGGAGTCAGACGGTCGGAATAGGACTCCGGTTAGTAGGTAAGGGGTTGCTGCTGCGGCTTGCTGGTGGTGTTGGCTTGTTAGCCCGCCCGGTAGGGGTTTTATTCAGGTCGTGTTAAGGAGTAGGCAGCTCGGTCAACGGCGGTAAACTTCCCGACGGTGGCCGATCTTCACGACTGTGACTGTGCTGCTGGCATCTTGGATTGAGTACAAGACGCGATAGTGGCCCTGGCGGAGGCGGTATTTCTCTTCGCCGGAGAGTTTTTCCGAACCGGGTGGACGGGGATTGTCCGCGAGACCTTCAATCTTCGCTACGATGCGACTACGGTCTTTCCTGGGCAACGCCTCCAACTCTTTGGCCGCCGAGGATTTGATAAGGAGCTTATAGCTTGCCACGCCGCCTCAGGTCCTTCAATACATCCTCGA
Organism: Acidobacteriota bacterium; assembly: GCA_016201195.1. Lineage (GTDB taxonomy): Bacteria > Acidobacteriota > Terriglobia > Bryobacterales > JACQDG01 > JACQDI01. The sequence goes on from JACQDI010000143.1 coordinate 2,909, forward strand.
ATGACAAGGCGGGCTCCTTGGCACGTTCGGCAAAAGTGGCCAAGTCCTGAGCGTCTTCGCCAAGTGTTTGTTGCACGGCGGCATTCACCAATTCCGAAAGGCTGCGGTCGGTATGCGCCGCCTTCACACGGAGGGCCTTGTGCAGGCTCGGGTCGAAGTACACGGTTACACGCTTGAGTTGTGGCACAAAATCAGTATAGTGTTATGACGCTTAAACGTCAAGACGTTAACGCATGGTGGAATCGGCGTCAGATGCTTCGGGACGGCTTAGGCTGCCTCGGAGATGCTCTACCAGAGAGGAATGGACTATGAGAACCTCGACGCTGACCTTCGGCGTTTTGGCCGCCTTTTCACCCGCAGCTCTCGTCTATGCGATCGCCAGGCTGAGAAGGACTGGGGTACGTGCGCGTATCTTCGCCTCAGCCCTCCTGGTTGCTCTGATCTCTGGTGTGGCCTACGCCTCCTAATTATTTCGTTTATGCGGCCGACTATCAAATGAGCAAAATGCCACAAGTGCTCCGCATCAGTTCCAGAGAACAATTCGATTGGCTCATAGATCACCTTGCGACGGAGGCAGCTCGGGCGGGCGATCATTGGTATCTCTGGAGCGGCTTAGACGTTGCATTTGACGACTACGGCAAAGAGATAAACGAGACGCCGCAATTCTGGCAGTTAACCTTCCGCGCGCACAAAGACTCCGTGGTCCTTCGTCTGGGGCGCTTGTTCGATCCGACCAAAGGTGCGTTAAGTCTCGGCAACTTTCTCCAAACGATCCACCATCGCGCTACGAACTGTGCCCTCGATTCTTTAGGACTTGATGTGCCTGGACTTGTTCCGGCCTGATTCATAAGCGCTGGCCACCTTCCTCTTCGCCTTGCCAGTTCGCTTTGTCATGGCCGCACTATTCGCGTATCTCACAGGTCCCGATGTACTGGGATGGATGGATTGCGCTCAAGGAAGCAAAGTGGCTGGAATGAACAGCCGCGAAAACCCTAGGTGAACCAGTGTCATGGGGAAAATACGGTTGTGAATTTCCCATGCCCCAGCAGGGGAAACTCTATGAACGTCAACCCGCCTCCGCCCGTGGAGATGACTTGGACATCCCCGGCTCCTACGTTTCCAATACATCGAGCGTGTTGCTCATTGGTGTCGATGGAGTCGAAAACCATCGGTTCGTCATAGAATCGACAGCTCAGAGACTTGGCGGACCTCAGTGCATGCAAGCGAGCGTCGAAGGTTTTCTCGTCTGGGGGCCTGATAGTGATCTGCTTCGACCGGCAACAAATCAGTAGGAGAGTTAGGGCTGCGATGGCAGTAATGCGTCTAGTAAGCATGGTTCGCTCCCGGATATTCAGTGGACGCTGCCATTCTATCGCGGCCCGGCCGCCCCGCTGCGGCGCGGGTCGAGTTCACCGGCCCGATTCTGGCGCTCGCGTTGGAACGCCGGACCTGACTGAGACCCCCGTATCGGCTTGGAGTGCAGAACTACTTACCGCCGAGCTCCCTAACGATTGCATCGTAGTCCTCGTCCTTGAGCCAGAATCCCACCCGCCGCAGATTGTCCAGCTTTTCGGCCAAATTGGCGATGAGGCCGCGCTTTTGGGCCGTTGCGTAGATCATCGGCGTGCGAGCCACCTGGATGCCAGACTGCCGGGCATACCGGACGGCGCGCTGCTCGTCGACCAGCAACAGACGGGCGTCCAGCTCGCCGTACAACACGATGGCCTCCGTTTCGCCGCTACCCAATTTGTTCTGTTCGGCGACGGTCCCTACACTCCCTGTGTCTTGGACCGCTACCACTCGGATCCAATCGCCCTTCGCCCGGAGCACTGCTTCGCGAACGGGGAATGCAGCTCCACGGAGCACGACTTCCTCGTAAACAGCATGGGGTATGCAGATGGAGCGAAAAATCTGTCGCAGTAACTCGAAATCCGACAACGCTGCGAAGTAGACAAGCGGGGAGCTATTGGAAACGACCACGGCTAGCGGTTTCGCTCAAACTCTTCCATCGCTTTCCTATCCGCATGGAAGTCTTCAAGCGTGTACTCGACGAATGGGATACCCCGCTTCTGGAGCAAGCTGAGAAACTCTAGGCGGGAGATTCCGATCAGTCGCGCGGCAAACCCGGAGCTGACCTTGCCTTCCTTGAATAGCCGAAGAGCCGTTTCTTCCTTGAACTCCTTCAGAAGCTCCGCCTCGAAACTCTTGTCAACTAAGCCCTCCGGCAGTTCCATTTCGAGGCGAATTCTCGTACTCATGACAGCGCCGCCCTTCTCTCACCAGTTTACAACACTTGATCGCTGCCAGATCCAGGGGTTTACGCCGCGACCGGCGGGCGCTTGCGGTGCCAGTCGGTGAGCTTCTGGAACTCGCGGCCGAGGGTGATCACGGTCAGCTCGTCGAACGGCCGGCCGACGAGCTGCACGGCGAGCGGCAGGTTGTCGGGGGTGAAGCCGCAGGGCAGCGAGAGCGCCGGCAGGCCAGCCAGGTTCCCGGCGGCGATCAGGGCGGTGTTGCCCGCGGGCGCGCCGGCGGGCGGCGTGGCAGAGCGGTCGAGCGGCTCGTTGATGCCCGAAGCCGGCCCGGAGCGGGAGACCGAGAGGATCACGTCCACCTCCACGAACAGCCTGCTGATCTTCTCCTGCATGATGCGCCGGAGGCGCATCGCGTTGAGGTAGTCCTTGGCCGGCATCTCCAGGCCCGCTCTCAGCCCCGCCTTCTGCCGCTCGTCGGGCATCTGGTCGAGCTTGCCGCTCTTGATCAGCGGCTCGAACACGGTCGACCCTTCCGCCTGGATGATGGCGCCTACTACCTCGCTGTAGGGCATAGGCGGCAGCGAGATCTCGACCATCTTCGGCCCGAGTTTGGAGAAGACCTCGAGCGCCGCGCGAAACGCGGGGCGGGCCGGCTCGGCGGCGCGGTCGGCGAAATCCACCGGGGCGTAGCCGATGCGCAGCTCGCTCAGCGGCCGGCCGTAGTCCTGGACGTAATAAAAGCTCTTCCCACTCGACGCTGGGTCGTTCGAATCCTTGCCGGCGATGGCTTTAAGCACCAGGGCGCAATCCTCGGCCGAACGGCACAGAGGGCCGATCTTGTCGAGCGTCCAGGAAAGCGCCATGGCCCCGTGACGGCTCACCAGCCCGTAGGTGGGGCGCAGGCCGGTGACGCCGCAGAAGGCTGCCGGGGTGAGGATGGACCCGGAGGTCTCCGAGCCCAGGGCGAAGGGGACCAGGGCCGCCGCCACCGCCGCGCCCGAGCCGCTCGAGGAGCC
>JACQDI010000262.1 GCA_016201195.1 Acidobacteriota bacterium
CTGCCGTCTCCGGTTCCTGGACGGCGACAACCTCGGCCGCCGGCGGGGCCGGCACCTGCCGGGGCCGTTCCACAACGGGCTTGGGCCGGGCCGGGGCGCTCTCGGGCCGCGGCTCGCGCCGCAGCGCCGGCAGCGGCTCGGGACTCAGCGACCCCAGCGCGCCGCGCCGCCCCTTGCCTTCAATGATTTCGCCCCGGTACACCCACGTCTTAACCCCGATCACGCCGTAGGTGGTTTGGGCCTCGGAGGCGCCGTAGTCGATGTCCGCTCGCAGCGTGTGCAGAGGCAGGCGGCCTTGCAGATACCACTCGCTGCGGGCAATTTCGGCGCCGTTCAAGCGGCCGGCCACGCGGATCTTAATGCCCAGGCAGCCGAACCGCAGCGCCGAATCCACCGCCTTGCGCATGGCCCGCCGGAACGCCACCCGCTTCTCCAGTTGCAGGGCGACGCTTTCACTGACCAGTTGCGCATCCAGCTCCGGCTTGTGGACCTCCTGGATGTCGATGAACACCTCGCGGTTGGTGCGCTGGTGCAGCTCCAGTTTCAGCTTCTCGATCTCGGCGCCCTTGCGGCCGATGATGATGCCGGGCCGCGAGGTGCGGATGGTGACCCGCAGCTTGTTGCCCGGCCGGTCCACCTCCACCGAGCTGATGCCCGCCGCCTTCAGCCGCTCCCGCAGGACCTTCTTCAGCTTCAGGTCCTCGTGCAGCAGGTCCGCATATCCCTGCTTGGCGAACCAGCGCGAGCGCCAGGTCTTGTTGTAACCAAGCCGGAAGCCGTAAGGATGAACTTTCTGACCCATAATCCTCCGCTACTCGTCACTCACTTCCACCACGATGTGGGCCATGCGCCGCTGATAGCGGTACGCGCGCCCCATCGGCGCCGGCCGCAGGCGCTTCAACCGCGGCCCATCGTTGACGTAGGCCCGCTTGACATAGAGCTTGTCCACGTCCACGTCGCTCGAGGTATTCTCGGCGTTGCTGATCGCCGAGCGCAGCACCTTCTCCACCTGGGGGGCGATTCCTTTGTTGGTCGCCCGCAGAATGTGGATCGCGTCGCCGCACTGGCGGCCGCGGATCAGGTCCACCACCAGCCGCGCCTTCTGCGGCGAAACCCTCACGAAATTCATCGCTGCCCGTGTTTCCATGTCTCCGTGTCCCCGCGTCTCCGCGTCTCTCCTCATGCGGCTGGAGCCGCCGTCTTGGCAGTGGTCGTCGTCGCCGCCTTCGCCGAGTGGCCCTTGAAGATCCGGGTCGGCGAAAACTCGCCCAGCTTGTGCCCCACCATGTTCTCGGTCACGAACACCGGAATGAATTTCTTGCCGTTGTGCACGGCGATGGTGTGGCCCACCATCTCCGGCAGGATGGTCGACCGCCGGGACCAGGTGCGGATGACTTTCTTCTCGTTCCGCGCATTCAGACCGGTGATCTTCGTCGCCAGGTGGGCGTCGGTGAACGGCCCTTTCTTCAGTGAACGGCCCATTTACTTCCCTCTCCTCGAGACAATCCACTTGTCGGTGCGCGGATTGTTGCGCGTCTTATAGCCCCGGGTCGGCTGGCCCCAGGGGGTCACCGGGTGGCGGCCGCCGGAAGTTTTGCCTTCGCCTCCGCCGTGCGGGTGGTCCACCGGGTTCATGGAGACGCCGCGGTTATGCGGCCTGCGGCCGAGCCACCGCGAGCGCCCCGCCTTGCCCAGGCTAACGTTCTCGTGGTCCAGGTTGCCCACTTGACCGATGGTGGCCATGCAGTCCGCGTGAACCTTGCGGGTCTCACCGGACGGCAGTTTCAGCAGGGCGAACTCCCCTTCGCGCGAGACCAGCCGCACTTGCGAACCGGCCGAGCGGGCCATCTGCCCCCCCTTACCCGGGCGCAGCTCGACGTTGTGCACCACCGTGCCGGGCGGGATGTTCTTCAGCGGCAGGGCGTTCCCCACCAGGATGTCCGCCTCGGGCCCCGAGACCACGGTCATGCCCACCTTCAGCTCGGCCGGCTGGAGGATGTAGCGCTTCTCCCCATCCCGGTAGTGCAGCAGGGCGATGCGGGCCGAGCGGTTCGGGTCGTACTCGATGGCCGCCACCCGCGCCGGGACGCCGAACTTGTCCCGCTTGAAGTCGACCACCCGGTAGTTCTGCTTGTGCCCGCCGCCCCGGAACCAGCTCGTCAACTGACCCTTGTTATTCCGTCCTCCGGTGCGCTGCTTGGGCTTGACCAGCGACTTCTCGGGCCGGTCGCGCGTGATCCCCTCGCGCGACACCACGGTGTGGAATCGCCGCGTGCTGGTTGTCGGCCTAAAGGTCTTGATCCCCATTCTTAGCTCCTGCCGCCCACTGCTTACTGCCTACTGTCTACTGCCTACTGACTTTAGATCTGCGCGTACTCGACCATCTTCTCGCCTTCCTTCAGCTTCACGTAGGCCTTCTTCCAGTCCGGCCGGTAGCCGGCGAACTTGCCTCTGCGGCGCAGCTTGCCCACGAAGTTGGCCGTGCGCACCGACTCCACTTTCACCCTGAAGATGGCCTGCACCGCGTTCTTGATATCGGTCTTGGTCGCATCGGGCCGCACCTGGAAGCACAGCGTGCGCTCGGTGTCCTTGCGCAACTGGCTCTTCTCGGTCACCAGCGGGCCCTGGATCACGTCAAAGCGATTCATCGCAACGCCTCCGACAGCTTCTGCGCCGTGGCCTGGGAAAGGATCACCCGCTCGTGCTCGAGCAGGTGGTAAGGATGCACCTCCCGGCTGGCGACCAGGGTCACATCGGGCAGATTGCGCGAAGAGCGTTCCAGGTTCTGGTTGTCGCCGTTCGAGACCAGCAGCACCGACTTGGCCGGCCCTAGCCGGCTGAGCGCCTGGCGAAACTCCTTGGTCTTGTGGGAGGCGAGATCAAACGCCTGGACCACCGTCAACTGCCCGTCCTTGAGCTTCCCGCTGAGGGCCGAGCGCAGCGCCCCGAGCAG
>JACQDI010000233.1 GCA_016201195.1 Acidobacteriota bacterium
ATCGGGGCGTCGTACCTGGCGTGGGATCAATACGCGGCGGCGATGTACAAGCCGCCGCACCTGGAGGCGATGTTCGCCAACGTCGGCGGCGCGGACTTCTGGCAGGAGTACGGACGGCCGGGGGGCGCGCCCAACCTGAGCTGGCCGATATGGATCCTGCGATCGGCAGAGACGAGCCCGCAGGCGGGTCAGGATACGCCGGGCCGCGAGGCGCTGGCTCAGGTGTTGAACAACCCGGCGTCTTGGCTGGGCCTGCATCCGCAGAGGCGCGGCGAGATCTTCGCGCGGTTTCCGGTTCATACCAGGATATATCAGGACCTATACGACCACGAGACCATGGACGGTTACTGGAAGCAGAAGGCGCTCTACATCGCCGGCCATCGCGGGGAGATGAAAGATGTGCCCACGTTTTTCGTGAGCGGCTGGTACGACTATTTCGCCGAAGGACTGCTCGATAATTTCACGGCGCTGGCGAAGGCGCAGAAGACGACCAAGAAGCTGCTCATGGGTCCGTGGCCGCATGGGATCGGCGGGGCCGTTTGCGGCGATGCGGCGTTCGGCCCGGCGGCGGCGATCGACCAGAGTGCCTGGGCCGCCGACTGGTTCGACCACTGGATGAAGGGGAGCCCCTTCCGGGTGATCGGGCCGGAGGCGGCGCGGCTGTTTCGCATGGGCGGCGGAAGCGGTGGCCGGGACAGCGGGAAGCTCCAGCACGGGGGCGAGTGGCGGACGGCCTCGAGCTGGCCTCCGACGGGCGTCCGTTTGTCGAGATACTACATTCATGACGGCGGCGTCCTGAGCGTTGAGCCTCCGGCCGAGGAGCGGCCGTCGAGTTACATCTACGATCCGGAGGACCCGGCGCCCGCCATCGGCGGGCGTTACAGCGCCGATCCAGGAAGGGCTCCGTGCGCGCAAAGCCAAGCCCCGCTCAACCGCCGCCCGGACGTGCTGCGGTTTTCGACCTCGCTGCTCACAACGCCGCTCGAACTCACCGGCAAGATCCGCGCTACCCTGTGGATCTCCTCGGACGCGGTGGATACCGATTTCACCGCCAAGCTGATGGACGTCTACCCCGACGGCTACTCGCTGATCCTGGGCGACGGGGTGATCCGCACTCGCTACCGGAACGGGCGCGAGAAGCCGGAGCTGATGAAGCCCGGCGCCGAATACCAGGTGACGATCGACCTAGGGTCGACGAGCAACCTGTTCGCCGCCTGGCATCGCATCCGCCTGGATATCTCGAGCAGCAATTACCCGCGCGTGGAGCCGAACCCGAACACGGGTGAGCCGGCAGGACGGTGGACGCGGCGGGTGAAAGCCCGCAACACGGTTTTCCACGACCGGGCGCGGGCCTCCTACGTAGAGCTGCCGCTGGCAGGTGCACGATGAGCGCGCCCGCGGCTGCTCCCCAACTCCGCCGCGAGCTGGGCCTGGGCGACGGCCTGGCACTGGTGGTGGGTATCACGATCGGCGCCGGAATCTTCGCCGTTCCGGGGCGCGTGGCACAGTATTTTTCCTCCTTCACCGGCGCGGCTGCGGCATGGCTCGTGGCGGCCGTGTTCGCCTTGATCGGATCGCTCATCTACGCCGAGCTGGGAGCGCGGCTGCCGTACACCGGCGGCGAGTATATCTACATCCACCGGGCGTTCGGCGCGCTGCCGGCGTTCGTCTACGGGTGGTCGCAACTGCTGGCGATTCGGACCTACCCGACGGCGGCCCTCATGCTGGTTTGCGCCGAATATGCAGAGAACTTCGTGAAGCTCGGGGAGCGCGGGCGGCTGGCAGTGGCCGCTCTCCTGGTCGTGGGTCTGGGCGTGATCAATTACTTCGGCCTGCGAAGCGGCCGGACCGCTCAGGCGGTGCTGACCATCCTGAAGGTCGCCGCGCTGCTGGCTCTGGTCGCGAGCGCGGCCGTGATGCTGCGGGACTACAGGTACCTGGCCGGCGCCCAGGTTCCGCCCCAGGCGCTGGGGCCGCTTGGGAATTTCTCGAGCGCCATGCTGCTGACGATTTTCACCTTCGTGGGATGGGACCGCGTGGGGTACCTGGCCGGAGAGATGCGCGATCCGGAGCGAAACATCCCCCGCGCCCTGCTGGGCGGCGCGGCGATCGTGGCTTTCCTGTATCTGTCGGTAAACTTCTTCTACCACGCGGCCATGCCCATCTCGGTGCTGTCGGCCTCGCGCGTGCCGGGGGCGGACCTGGCGCGCCTGCTATGGGGACCGGCGGGCGTGGCGGTGATCGCCCTGGCGGTGATGATTTCGACTGTCGGGGCGCAAAACGGCAACATCATGGCGTCGTCCCGGGTCTACTACGCCATGGCCAGCGACGGGCTGTTTCTGCGCTCGTTCGCGCGTGTGCACCCGCGGTGGCACTCGCCACACGTGGCGATCGCGGCGCACTGCGGATGGGCCATCGTGTTGCTGCTGGCCAGCCGCACGGTGGAAACATTGGTGGGCTCCTACGTTTTTTCGCTGCTGATCCTGTGGAGCGCGGTCACGCTGGCCTACTTCAAGCTTCGTCGTCACGGGGGCCGGGCGCCCTTTGAGGCCCCCGGCTATCCGTGGATGCCGGCCCTCTACCTGGTGGCGCTCGCCGCCATGACTGTGGCGACCTGTTACTTTCGCCCGCAGTCGGCCGTGGCCAACCTGGCGCTAATGGCCTCGGGTCTGCCGTTTTACCTGGTTTGGCGACGGCGCAACACGGGCCGCAAATGAGTCAGACTAATACTGGCGATCCTTCTCCACCCGCGGCCGCTCGGCGCGGCTCAGGGACTTGACCCCGGCGGCCGCTGACCCCAGCTCGTCGAGATGCGTGGCCACCTTTTCCACCGCGGTGAGGATATCGTCCACGTCGCCGGCGTCGCCCAAAAGAAGGAACTGGGGAATCCATACCGATTCCTCATAGGCGAGGCGCTCGGCGACCGGGCACTGGACCTGCGAGTAATCGAGCGTCCCGAGCTGGGGAAACTCCCGGGGCGTGGCCGGAAACAGGGCGCTCTTGTAGACCGGCTCGTAGAAGCGGCCGTCGCAGGGGATGCCTTCGGCGTCGAGAGCGGCGACGAACAGGTCCCGCGAGACTGTGGAATGCTCCGGCCGGTAGCGGAACACGTAGTTGTAAATCGCCTCCCGGGTGATCCGCGGGTCCGGCGGCAGCGGCTCGATGTTGGGGATGCGGCGCAGTCCCGCGGTGAGGCGGGCGGCGCTGCGGGCGCGGCGTTCGTTCTGCCGGTGCAGGCGCCCCAGTTGCCCCACCAGCAGCGCCGCCTGTAATTCCGTGATCCGGAAATTGGAGCCGACCACGCGCCGGCCAAACCGGTCGGTCGCAGTGGCCCGCCCGCAGTTGGTGTAGGACTGGGCCAGCTCAAAGCGGTCCAGCCGGCTGGTAATGATGACGCCGCCCTCGCCGGCGGTCATCAACTTGCTCGATTGCAGGCTGAAGCAGCCCAGGTCTCCCATGGATCCCGCGCCGTGACCCTTCCACGCGCCGCCGTGGACATGGGCACAATCCTCAATCACCGCCAGATGGTGCCGTTGGGCGATCGATCCAAGGGCATCCATGTCGGCGAAGCGCATGGCCAGGTGCACGGGCAGCAGGGCGCGCGTGCGCGGCGTGACCGCCGCTTCTACCCGTTCCACATCGAGGCACAAAGTGTCCTCGCGGACGTCCACGAAGACCGGGACGCCGCCCGCGAACAGCACCGCCGCGGCCGTGCCGTCCCAGGTGTAGGCGGGCACAATCACCTCGTCGCCGAAGCGCAGGTCGATCGACTGCAAGGCCACCTGGAGCGCCACGGTGCCGTTGGCCACCGCCAGGCCATAGGCAGCCCCGTGGTAATAGGCGAAGTCCCGGGCAAACTCCCCCGCCACCCGGTTTGGAAACGGGAATCCTCCCCAGTTGCGGCTCTCTACCACCGCACACACACGCTTCAGGTCGTCTTCGTCATAGACGGGCCACACCGGAAACGGAGCGCGACGCACCGGGGCGCCGCCGCGTAAAGCCAGCGTAGACATGTTACGACCAAGCGTAGCACGTCGCGCGGCGCGGCATCGTCGTTGGAGAGAGGGACGTAACGGACCAGCCTGGTCTACGAGTTTATTATCCCGGTTACTAGGCATTCTCCCGGTAGTTTCTTCTAAATCCTGCATGTTACTGTGCGGTAGCAGGAGAATACATGCCCGAAAACGAGAACGCTGTCGCTCTGCTGGTCGTCGCCGCACTCCCGGAGGACCTGGCCGGCCTGCGCTCCATATCCGAAGAGGCCGGATGGAGGCTGCACGAAGTGGCCAGCAATGAGGAAGCCCTCGCTGCGCTCGAGCAACACCCCTTCCCGGTCGTAATCAGCGAGCGAGATCTGCCGGGGGGCGATTGGCGCGACCTGCTGGACGCCTTGCGGTACCGGCCCCGTCCTCCTTACCTGATTGTGGCTTCCCGCCAAGCCGACATGCGTCTGTGGGCCGAGGTGCTCAACCTGGGCGGATACGATGTGCTGGCGACACCGTTTCGCGCCGGCGAAGTGAGGCGGGTGGTCCACCTCGGCTGGCTGCGGTGGCAGCGGGAGCGGGCAGGGCGGGCTGGTTCCGGGGCCGCGCTGGTGGCATAAGCCAGGAACCGACAAGAGTTTACCGGCGAAAAAACTGGAAGGCAGCAGCCCCCGAGACAGACTAGGCTCCGCGCCGGTCTGGAGCAGGATCGGCGGCGGGCGCTTCGGTCTGCGTGTTCAGATACTTGCCCCAGGCATCGTAGATGAAACGGACCAGCGGGTCGTAGTCGAGATTGTAGATGAACGCCTTGAGCTGATCCGGAGTCTGTTTCACCACCGTGGCAACATCGGCGACGAGTCTGTCGATGTCGATCTTGTCGTAGAAGAGGCTTAGCTTCGCGTCGCCGGAGCCGGCGTACGCGGGTTTCTCCTCGGCCAAGCGCGCCAGCGCTACCAGCTCGATCACGCCGTTGATGCCGTGCTGGCGGAGTTCCTTCACGGTATCCCCAATGTAGAGATACAGGATCGCCTTGTCGATCATGTCCACTACGGTGCGCAGCGGGAAGGTGGTCTGGAGGAACAGCAGGAGCGGATCGTAGGTGGCCAGGCCCTGCACGGTGGAGATCCCGATGTCGAGCAGCTTCTGGCGGTTCTGCTGATCTTCCAGACCCTGGATGTTGGCCAGTTCGGCGCCGGTCTGGGGCTCGGGCCGGGCCGCTCCCACCGCCTTTGCCGCATAGTCGGTGATAAACCTCCAGGTGTTCTCCACGGGGAACAGCCCGATGCCGAAGGCGATCAGCGGCGA
>JACQDI010000234.1 GCA_016201195.1 Acidobacteriota bacterium
AACGTGCTCCAAAAGCCGTTGCCGGCGCGCCGCAGGACTCGCTTCACAACGCGGCCCGGCGAGTAGGCGCGGCGCTGGCAGTCGAACAGCGCCATCTCCAGCTCGTCCGGCGAAAGGCCCTGTGGCTTGTAGAGCAGGTGCATGCCATCCATGCCGCCGAGGATGTCGCCGGGCAGCAGCCGGCCCTCGTCCTTGAGGTCCTGGTGGAACGGGGTACCTTCAATCGGTGCGGCGAAAGAAAACACGGGCACGTCGACACCCACGTCATCCACTAGGTCCGGCAGGTTGCGCAAGTACTCGGGCGTGTCGCCGTCCAGGCCTACCAGGAAGATGCTCATAACGTTCACGTCGTTGTTGTGCAGCCAGCGGATGCGTTGCTTATACTCGTGGACCTTGTTGTGGCGCTTGTTGGACCCCTGGAGGCTTTCCTGCGACAGGCTCTCCAGGCCGATGTAAACGAAGCGGCATCCGGCCTTCGCCATCGCCCGGGCGGACTCGGGCGTTACCGTGTCAATCGAGGTCTCGGTGGCCCACACTTTTTTCAGCGGCGCCAGGGCTTCGCATAGCTCGAGGAAATACCGGCGATCCGCCCCCAGGTTGTTATCTAGAAATATCACGTACTTCCGCTGAACCCAGCTCCAGCCGCGCGGGACCGCCTGGAGGTCGCGCACCACGTTGGCCACCGGGCGCCGCCGGTAGGGCAGGCGGATGGCGGAGAGTACGCAAAACGAGCAGGTAAACGGGCAGCCGCGCGTGGCCTCGTAGGCCATGGTCACGTGGAAGTCGGTCTCCACCAGGTCATAACGCGGGACCGGAAGGTCGGCCAGGTCGGCCGGCTTCTCGGCCAGATAGAACCGTTGCAGGCGATTGCGTTTCAAGTCGGCCAGCAGCGCCGGCATCACCGGCTCGGCCTCGCCCACCACCACCGCGTCGGCCACATCCAAAAAGTAGCCCGGATTCAGCGTCGGGAACAGCCCGCCCACGATCACCTTCACGTCGCGGGCGCGAAACCCCTCGGCCAGCTCGCGGCAGTGCGGCGCGCAAAAATCCATAGTCGACAGGAACACGGCGTCGACGTCCATGTCCAGGTCCACGTCCCGCACCATCTCGTGGACCAGGGTCACTTCCCAGTCATGGGGGAACAGCGAGGCGAGGTGGATGGCGGTATAGGGCACCGAACCGGTGTCGTTGGACATTGCCGGCGGGATGTCTTTCGCCGCTGGAGACCTTCTCCCGCTCCAGGCCGGGTAATTCTTGGGACGCCACACTAAGATGACGGCTACACGCATAGGGTTCTCCTCACGGTCGGATACCCGGCCTATATGCCCTTTCTAAGCTGAGGTCCTAGATATTAAAAGAATAAGGTTTAGGTTGTCAAGAAAATCAGTCGTGCAGAAAATCAGTCGTGCAAACCCATTTTTTTCAACAGTAGCGGGAACCTGGGGTCGGAGCGGAGGCTGTCGAAGAGCGGCTCGACCTTAATCCAAACGCTGAGGCTGGACCGCTCTTCGAGTGTTTTTTCCAGGTACTCGAAGGCGCGGTCGTTGTCGCCCAGGCCCATGTAGGCCAGGGCCAAACTGTAGGCGGGAACATATCGCGCGCCAATCATGCCTTCAATTTCCGCAAGCAGCTTGCGTGCCTCAGCGGGTTCACCCCAAACGGCGTAATAGGCAGCCAGAGTACCGATCACGCCGGGGCTGTTGGCGAGAAGCTCCCTCGATTTCTGGAGCGCGCGGACCACCTCCTCGCGCCCGCCTTTGTGGAAAAGCGCCTTGCCCAGGTAATAGTAAGCGATCGGGAAGTTCGGATCGAGATCCAGCGTCTTGTGATACTCCGCGATGGCGGCGGCGTACTGGCGGTCGAAGTAGTGGATCATACCCACCGCCGTGTTGGCGGCGGGGTTGAGGGGATCGAGGTCCCGGGCCCGCTTTGCTTCGCGGAGGGCATCCTGGAGACGGCCGACCGGAGCAAGACCAAACAACGCGTACCACATGGCGCCGGTGGCGTAGCTGGGATTCAGCTCCAGGCAGCGGCGATAATGGCGCTCGGCGGCGCCAAACTGCATTTCATACAAGGCGGTGATGGTTCCCAGCGAGGCATGGGCTTCGGCCACCGTGTCATCAATCTCGAGCGCTTTGAGCGCGGCCGCCTTGCCTTGGGGCATCATCTCCTTGGGCGGCGCGCTGCCATAGTAGGCCGGCACGATAAACCCGTCGGCCAGCCCGGCGTAGGCCGGAGCGTAGTTGGGGTCGAGCGCCACGGCCTGCCGGAAGCACTCGACCGCCTTGCGCACCGCCCCAGGGGCCCGCTGGTTCCAGTGGTAACGCCCCTGTAAATACAGGTGGTAGGCTTCCAGGTTCTCCGTGTAACGGCGAATGAGCGGCTGTTCCCCGACCAGCTTCACCTTCAGGCCATTGACGATGGCCAGCGAGATTTCGTCCTGGATGTCGAACACGTCTTTCATCTCGCGGTCGAAGCGCTGGGACCAGACGTGAAAGCCGTCGGATACGCTGACGAGCTGGGCGGTGATGCGCAGACGGTTCCCGGCCCGCCGGACGCTGCCCTCCAGCACCGCGCCCACATGAAGCTTCTCGCCCACTTCGCGGACATCGTAGGTCCTGCCCTTGAACTGAAACGCGGAGCTGCGGGAGACCACGCGGATGCCCTCGATCTGGGCCAGGGCGTTGATCACCTCCTCGGCCATGCCCTCGCAAAAATACTCCTGGTCGCGCTCCGAGCTCATGTCGGCAAACGGCAGCACGGCGATGGCTGGGGGAGAGGTTGCCGGGGCGCTCCGGGTCCGGGTGGTGACTACGCCTGCGCGCAGGTCTTCCCGCAGCGTCTCCAGATCGCGCACCACGTCCTCGGCCCGCTCGTAGCGGTCGGCCGGTTGCTTGGCGAGGGCGCGGGTGACGATGCGCTCCAATTCACCGGGCACCCCGGTTCGCCGGACCGCCATCGGGGCTGGCGTTTCGTGCAGGATCGCGTACACGACAGCCACTTCGGAGCCGCCCTTGAACGGCAGCTTCCCGGTGACCATCTCGTAGAGAACCACTCCCAGCGACCACAGGTCCGCCCGCCGGTCCACCGCCTCGCCGCGCGCCTGCTCGGGGGCCATGTAGGCCGGCGTTCCCAGCGTCGTGCCCGTTTTCGTAATGCGGCTCTGGCCCGTGAGCTGGGCCAGGCCGAAGTCCATGATCTTCGCCAGGCCCTTCTCGGTGAGCATGATGTTGGCGCTCTTGATATCGCGATGGACGATCCCCTTCCCGTGAGCCTCCTGCAAGGCCCGTCCGACCTGCATCGCGATGTCCATGGCCTCGTCGAGCGTGGGCAGGTCCTCGCGGATCTTCGCCCGCAGGGTCCGGCCCTCGATATAGGCCATCACCAGGAAGACCTCGCCCTCGGCCTCCTCGATTTCGTACACCGTGCAGATGTTCGGATGATCGAGCGCCGCCGCGGCCTGTGCTTCGTGGACCAGGTGGGCCTTTTCCTCCTCGTCGCCGAGGGCTTGGGGAGGCAGGAACTTGATGGCCACGGTGCGCTTGAGCCGGGTGTCTTCAGCCTTGTAGACCACACCCATGCCGCCCGACCCGAGTTTCTCCAGGATGCGGTAATGCGAGATGACTCTCCCCGTCATAGATGCGATACTCGGCTTATTTTACTACCAGAAGGTGAGCCACCAGCGGTGATATTCGCTGAGGATCCGCCCTGCGGCGTCGAGCTGCACGTAGAGGCCGTGCGGCTCGGAAGCGAGCTGCTCCTGGTAGGCCACGCGCAGGTCCCGCCAGATGACCACGGCGCCTCCGGACGCGGCTTGGCGCACCTCGGCGAATGGAAACGGAACTTTCTCGCGGAAATCCCGCACCGCCCTGGATTGTGCGGATGCCTCGATAAAAAAATCGTCCCGCAGCGGCACTTGTAGAGCAGGGCGCAATCGGGACGCCCGAGGGCTGGAAATGCAATCCGCGCGCAGGTCGGCCGCGCCGGCCGACAGGACGATCCAGCCGCAGCGCAGGTCATTGGTAGGATAGATCAGTGCCCGCCGGCCGGCCAATTCCGCGCCAGCCAGTTGCTGTGCGTGGCGCCGCCACCCGGCCTGAAAGGCGAGGTAGGCTGGCAACGCCGCCGCCAGCAGGACCAG
>JACQDI010000144.1 GCA_016201195.1 Acidobacteriota bacterium
CTACAAGGCCGACCCGGCGCGCACCTATACCGACTTCGGTTGCTCGTTTGAAACCTTCACTAACGCCGACTTTTTGGAGCTGGAGACGCTCGGCCCGCTGGCGAAGATCGAGCCGGGGGCGACGGTGGAGCACGTCGAGCGGTGGACGCTGCACAAGAACATCAAGCTCGCGAACTGGACCGACGCCGAACTCGACCGCGTGGTAGCACCGCTGGCGGCGCGATAAGACCCGTGATGCGCGCCGCACAAACCCTCCGCGAGATCGAACGGATTAGACTTCATCGCCAGACTTGTGCGACCAATGATCCACGACCGGACACACATGAGAGCTTTGACAGCCCCTTCCGGGCCGCTGATCATCATCGCAGGATTCTGGTTTCATTGTTCTGAAACGTCATGGCGGACAATAGCTTGGGCGAGCGCTTAAAGACCGCTGCGGCCGTGACCGGAGGCCTCTCGGCCGCCTGTTACGTGATCGGCCTGTTGGTCGTGAACATCCACCTGCGGCGCTTCGGGTACTACTCCATGAGCCTGTTCGAGGTTCACTACGTCGTCGCCGGGATACTGTCCCTGGTTCCGGTGGGGTTGGGCTGGTGTGGGTTTGCCCTCTTTGCAGAAGAAATCTGGGAAGCCGCAAAGGGCTGGAAGCTGGTGGCGCTCCTGATCGGCCTGCTGCTGGGGCTGATGGGATCCTTTGTCGTGCTGGTTCTACAGGGGGCCTGGATTGAAGGCCTCCCCTTCGGCGTCCGATTCGTTGTTCTGATCATCGCCGGTTTCTTCGTCACCCTGTATCCCGCGGCGGCAGCGCAGTCGGCGACTCGGCTGCTGGCCTCCAATGTCTACCGCAAAGAGGTGACAGTTTCCGGGGCGGTCGTCATTGGGTTGTCCGCGCTGGTCGTGGTTGGCGGTTACCTGGTCAACTTCTCGCGCAGCATTTATGGGGAAATCCCGGCGACGCTCGGGGGCGGGCAGCCGCGTGCCGTGCGGCTCGTGGTGAAGAACGAGGTGAAAGCGAGCCTGGCCGGCCTGGGAGTTCCCTTTGCAGCCGACGGACGCACCAGTGAGCGGGTCCGCCTCCTGCTGGCCACCGAGAAGGAGTACGTCATTCTGACCGGCAAAGAGGGGTCGGTCGGTATCCGGGGCGACGCCGTCGATGCTATTTTCTATGAGCCTAGGTGAAACTATGAGACCCATCCTGGTCAGCCTGCTTCTGATCCTGCCCCTGGCGGCGGAGGACCCGAACGCCGCCAAAGTCTACTCCACCGCCCACCGCCCCCGCGCCCTGGCCCTGATCGGCGACCGCTTCCACAGCCCCACCATGATGCGCGACGGCCTGATCCCGGCCCTGGTGCGGGAAAACATCCCGGTGACGTTCCTGGAAGAGGTCACCGCCCTCAACGCACAAGCCCTGGCCGAACACCAGCTCCTGATCATGGCCCGCAACGGCCGCTACTGGCCCAACGGCTACGACAAGCCGGAAGCGAAATGGATGACCGATGCGCAGCAGAAGGCCATCTGGGATTTCGTCGAGAAGGGCGGCGCCCTGCTCGCCATCCACAACGCCCACACCGCCTATCCTCCGGGGCCGTATCTGAAGCTGTTCGGCGGGGAGTTCGGCGGCCACCCCAAGCCCTATGTGTTCAGCGTCCGCATCGAAAACCCCAACCATCCGGTCACGGCGGGCGTGGAGGACTTCGACATTTACGACGAGCACCATATGAACAAGTACGCCCTGGACCAGGAGCACCTCCTGCTGCGCTCCATCGCCCGGGATAACGCGGCCGCGCCCGCCGGCTGGTGGCGCGAGGTAGGAAAAGGCCGTTTCTGCTACCTCTCGCCCGGCCATACGCCGGAGGCGCTCAGCCACCCCATGATGCAGCGCCTGCTGCGCAACGCCATGCGCTGGGTATTACGAATCGAGTAAAGACCATGAAACGACTTCTAATTGCTTGCATCTTCGCGCTGCTGCTGGTCGCCGTTTTCCGGCGCGAGGCCGCCAGCCAGTCGAGCCTGACCCAGGAGATCGCCCCGGGCGTTTGGTACCGCGCCGCCGAGCCCGATAAGAACATCATCGCCAACACCGGCTGGGTGGAGTTCCGCGACTACGTGCTGGTGATCGACGCGAACTTCCCCTGGGGCGCCCGCGCCATCCTGGAGGACCTGCGCAAGACCACCAGCAAGCCGATCCGCGCTGTGTTCGACACGCACTATCATGGCGATCACGCCTTCGGCAACAGCCTGTTTGTGGACGCCGGGGCCGTCATTGTCTGCTCGGAGGACTGCCTCGCCGAGTCCCGCGCCAAGAACCCGAAGGCCTGGGGCGCAAGCGCCGAGCTCAAAAACTACCGCCTGGAGCACCCCCAGATCAGCTTCCGCGAGCAGATGGCGTTCGACGATGGCGCCCACCGTGTGGAGCTGCGGCTGATGGGACCGGGCCACACCCGGGGCGATGCGGTGGCCTATCTGCCGAAAGAAAAAATCCTGTTTACCGGCGACCTGTGCGTCAACCGCCCGGGAAACAACATCAGCGATCCGGACGCCGATCCCGACGGCTGGATCCGCGCGCTGGACAAGATGCTGCAACTGGATGTGGCGATCCTCATCCCGGGTCACGGAGTGCAGGGGACCAAGGACGCCATCCACGGCCAGCGGGCGTACCTGGCCGGATTGATCAGCGAGGTCCGTAAAGGCATCGGCCGCGGCGCGAGCGCCGACCAGCTCGAAAAGGAGATCACGCTCACCCAGTACAAGCCGTGGGGCCTGGACGACAACCGCAACAAGACGGCCATTCGCGCCGTCTACGCCAAGCTCAACCGGAGCCGGTGAAACAACATCTTCACCACCAAGACACAAAGACCCCAAGAAAGACGGTGAGCCTGCTATAATCCGCTTCCAGGAGGGGATGTTATGAAAAGCTGGGCTGTGTTGTTTCTGACCGCGCTGGTGGCCTGTGGCCTGCTGCTGGCGGGGCCCCCGAACGAAGAAACCGTCACCCTCGCCGTCTCCGGCATGACCTGAGGCTCCTGCGCCGCAACAGTGCAGTCTGCACTGGAAGCCGTCAAGGGCGTGAAGGAAGCCAAGATCTCCCTGCGCGACGAGGAAGCAGTCGTCAAGTACGATCCGCAAGCCTGCAAGGTCGACGACCTGATCAAGGCCGTCAAGAACGCGCAGGGTATGAGCTCCTACGACGCCAAGGTCAAGAAGAAGTAGCCGGCGTCACGGTTGACGCAAAGCGTTGTGGGTCCCGACGCGCCGTAAGAGCACGCTTTCACTGACAAACTGGAAGGTGATCCGGCAGTTGTCGCTGACCCGCAACTCCCAAATCCCCGGCGTCCCTCCCATCTTCTTTGCCCGGAGGGACGGATGACGTGGGTCCGTGAGGAACAGTTCCAGCGCTTTTTCGACGCGGTTCTGGACTTCGCCGGGCAGCCGCTTGAAATCCTTCTTGAACCGCTCGGTACGGAGCAACAGCATCAGCCGCGTAAGTCCTTCATCAGGTCCTTCACCTTCCTGAACCGTTTCACGCGGCCCCTGCGAATATCCTCTTCGGCCTCTCGCTCTCCCACTTGCCACTCCTTGGTCCAGAAGTACGCTTGGGAAGGGTCAACCAGCTTGGCCGGCTTCAGCAGCACCCCATCCTTGGTCTCTTCCAGCCGGACGAAGTCCCCCGCACTTACGTGAAAGCGGCTCATCAACCACCTGGGAAGGGTGATGTTTTTGTTCTTCTGTACCTTAACAATGCTCTCCGTCACAGGCTCTCCCGAATCGCGTCTTACTAGAAATTCTAGCATATTCGTCATCTTGATCGCCTCGGCGATCTCCTTCATGGACCTGCGCCGCTGGCGGCTTTGGCGCTGCAAAGTCAAATAGGCATCGGCCTCGCCCAGCCCGAGCTCGCGTTGCAGGATGCCCTTGGCCCGCTCGACCACCTTGCGGGTCTCCAACTGCTCAGAGAGGTGGGAGATTTCGCTGTCCAGGCGCGCCATCTCGATTTCGGCGCCCACCAGGAACCCGATGGTGGAAATCAGCTTGATTTCGCTCGGCGTGTACTCGTGAGGGAGGCGATGCTGCAGGTTGATGACGCCCACCACCCGGCCTCGGCATAGCACGGGCACCGACAGGAAGGCCTCGTAGTGGTCCTCGGGCAACCACGGCGACCGGCTGCCGGTGCGCGGCGACCCAGCCGGTGATCCCCTGGCCCACCGGAAGCTTGAGCCGGTCCACAACCTCTGGATGTGGATTCTTTGAGGCCCGCAGCACCAGCTCATCCTCCTCCAGCACATAGAGAAAGCACGAATTGCACTGCACGACCGCTGAGACCAGCCGCACCACCCGGTCCAGCACCTCGTGCAGCGGGTCGGCCGCGGCTATGCGGCTGCCAATTTCGTGCAAGAGATCGACTTCGTTTTCACTTGCCGGAAAAGACGCTTCCACCCTTTCACGGTATACCGGCTCTGACGAGGGGTCCAATCGGAAAAAGTTTTGTATTCCATAGAATATTTCGATTTGACTTGCCTTGTGATCTCGCCTAGCCTGGGGTCAACGGGCACACCGCCGTGTCCGTCGCTTCACTACTCAGTCGTCTGACGCGGGACCAGGAAGTCCTTCTTTAGCAACTCGTTTTGTTCCACGCCGAACGTGTGTCCGCGAAACGGTGGATTTCGCACACGGAGGAGGGGAAGAATGCGTCCGGGCAGCAACACGATTGAGTCCTACAAAGCTTCCATGGCCGGCGATCCGCTGCGCATCCGGGAGGAGGTGCCGCCCTTCGCCCGCGAGGGATGGCAGTCGCTCGGCCCGGCCGACAAGGACCTGCTGAAGTGGGTCGGCGTGTTCTTCCGCCGCCCGACGCCGGGCCGCTTCATGATGCGTATCCGCATGCCGAACGGATTCGCCACGAGCGAGCAGCTCCGCGGGATCGCCGAGCTGTCCCGCCGCCTCGGCAACAGCGTGCTGGATATCACCACGCGGCAGCAGGTGGAGCTGCGCGGCTTCACCATCGAGAGCGTCCCCGAAATCTGGGAGAAGCTTCGCGGCATCAGCCTGCACAGCCTGCAGACCGGCATGGACAACGTGCGAAACCTCAACGGCTGCCCGCTGGCCGGCCTGACGCCGCACGAACTGCTGGATGCCTCGCCGGTGTTGTTCGAGCTCGACCGCCTGATCGTGGGTTCCCGACGGCAACCCCGAGTTCGCCAACCTGCCCCGGAAGTTCAACATCACCGTCACCGGGTGTCTCGAAAACTGCACCCACAACGAGTCGCAGGACGTGGCCCTGGTGCCGGCGCGGAAGGGGGATCGGATCGGTTTCAACATCCTGGTGGGGGGCAAGATGGGGTCCGGCGGGTTTACCATCGCCTCGCCGCTCGGGGTGTTTGTGGAGCCGCACGAGGCGGCGCGGGTGGCGGCCGAGATCGTCCGCATCTTTCGCGATCACGGCCCCCGTGAGGCGCGCGCCAAGTGTCGTCTGGCGTTTCTGATCGAGGAGTGGGGTTTCACGCGGCTGCGCGCGGATCTCGAGTTTCGCCTCCGGCGCGACCTGGAAAGCGCCGGCGACGACGTGCGCCGTCCCTATCACTCCGACCATCTGGGAATCACTGCGCAAAAGCAATCGGGCCTGGTGTCGGTGGGTTTTTCCGTACCCGCCGGCCGGCTCGATCCCAGCCAGATGGCGGAGTTGGCATATCTTTCCGATACCTATGCAGGCGGCGAAATCCGCTTCACCGTCGGGCAGGATGCGATCCTTCCCAACGTGCCCGCCGAACAGGTCGAAGCGCTGCTCCGGGAGCCCCTGCTGCGGGAGTTTTCCCCGCACGCCTCGCCGTTCACCCGGCGCATGGTCGCCTGCACCGGAACCGATTTCTGCAACCTGGCCCAGATCGAAACCAAGCGGCTGGCGGTCGATCTCTCCAGGGCGCTCGCCCCCTTTTTGCGCCGGAAAGTAGCTATCACTAACGCAGGGCGGCCCCTGGCCGGCGCCGGCGGCCCACGATCCACGATCTGTCACAGCGGCACGGCGTTGCGCTTGACGTAATCGTCGAGCATCGATTCCTTGGGACCGATGTAGTGGAACGGCTCGGCGTACTGAAGACCATACTTACGGCCCCAGTCGGCGTCTTCCTGGAGCACGATGTTCTGAATGTAGGCGCGGTTGGCTGTCTGATCATCGTTGCCGAGGATGGGCAGCTTCAGCCTCTGCGCTGCGAGCCGCGCCCGCAACTGCGCGCCCGTTTCCCCGGCCGGCCCCTGCGTGACGTTGGCGCGGTTGACTTCCACCTTCTGGTCCATCACCGAGCTGATGTCGACCACGCGGTTGACGAGCTGCGGGCCGCGCGAGTAGTAATACTTCTCCCTGACCCCGTGCGGCTTGATCCCGACCTCGAAGTGTTCGGGCAAGTCCCAGCCGCCGCCCGACATCCAGCAGGCGGCTTCCACACACTGCGCGGTCACGTAGTGGTCGGGGTTCTCCTCGTAGTGGCCCCAGGGGTCGTAGCAGATGACGGTGTCGACCTTCATCGCCCGGAAGATGAAGATGAGCCGGTGGCGCAGCTCGGCCGGATGCACGCCGTCGAGCTCGTGGTTGCGGTAGTGCAGGTCGAAGACCTTGCTCAGCCCCATCAGGCGGGCCACCGCGAAGTTATCGTTCTCGTTGTTGAGCACCACCTGGCCCATGGTCCGGCCGCGGCCGGCCATCTCGTCGTTGGTGGTGCGGATCAAAATGCCGGTGTAGCCCTCGCGAATCAGCTTGAGCACGGCGCCGGCGGCAAACAGCGGCACGTCGTCGCAATGCGGCTGGATGGCCGCCAGCACCTTGCCCTTGTGCGGCTGGCCGGGCTGCTCGCGCTCCAGGAAGACTTCCGAGGTTTGCTCGGTCTCGCGCATTCGTGTTTGGGGGGCGAGCAG
>JACQDI010000235.1 GCA_016201195.1 Acidobacteriota bacterium
CCGCTCGAGCGGACCTGTCACGCGGCCGCTCGCGGCGTCCAGCGGCAGGCTCCAGAGGTCGGCCTGCGAGTTCAGGCTGGAAAATGCGATCAGGTCTCCCGCTCCCGAGGGAGCCCGTTCCCTCGCGGTGCCCAAGGTAACACGCTGGGGCTCGCCGGTCACGTGCCCCGTGCTTGGGGAGACCGGCATTCGCCACACGTTGAAGCTGTCGCCGGAGCGAGCGGCGAACAGGATGTGATTACCCGGCGGCGACCAGGCCCACGAGGTCCGGTACGTGCCGTTGGGACCGAATAGCTGTAGCCTGCGCTTCTCGAGCGCGGCGGACCCGCCAGTGGGCTCCGCCGGTCCGCCGTCAACCGGCGCCACCCACCACAACTCCCGCGCCCGGTCCTTCCGTCCCTGAAACAGCAGCCGCCGCCCGTCCGGAGACCAGACTGGGTGGCTGGCGGAGAACTCCGGGTGAAACGGCCGGGGCTGGCCGCCGGTCGAGGCAACAATCTGGATCCGCCCGGAGAACACCTCGTCCCCGAGAAAGTAGGCGATCTCGCGGCCATCGGGAGAAAACCGGGGGCACCGGCCGCCTTCGGCCACCAGCCGCGCATCGCCTCCCAGCGCCGGCACGACGTAAATGCCCCCGCCGCCGCGCGTGGAGGCAAAGGCAATCGTCCGGCCGTCCGGCGAAAAATCCGGCTGCATCTCGTCCGCCCGGTCGTGGGTCAGGCGGATCGGCAGCCCGCCGCCTACTTGCTGGACCCAGATATCCAGGTTCCCTTCGCCGCTGCGGTCCGAAGCATAGGCGACCAGCTTCCCGTCTGGGGAGAGAGCCGGCTCAAACGTCAGCCCGGCGTCGGAGGTCAGGCGGGTCAGTACCGGCTCCGGCGCCGGGCGTGAGCGCGCGAGCCACGAGGCCACACCCGCCCCCAGCGCGAGGCCCGCCACCGCTGTCACCGCCGCCGTGATCCACGACGATCGCACCCGCCTCGCGGCCCGCGCCGGCGCGGCCGCCACGATGCCCGATTCGGACTCGGCCAGCAGTTCTTCCAAGGCAACCTTGACGTCGTCCATGTGCTGGAAGCGCCGCGCTACGTCCTTCCGCAGGCAGCGGGCGACGATCTTGTCGAGGTCCGGCGGAATCTCTTCCAAGCTATCCCGCAGCGGCTTGGGCGAGTCCCGCAGGATCGCCGAGAGGGTGGACAAGCGCGTCTGGCCGGAAAACGCCCGCTGCCGCGTCAGCATCTCGTAGAGCACCGAGCCGAAGGAAAAAATGTCGGAGCGCGCATCCACCGGCCGACCCTCGGCCTGTTCCGGCGACATGTAGGCCACCGTCCCAATGATGGTCCCTTCCTCGGTGCGCGGCGCATCCACCCGCAAGGTTTCGGTCGGCGCCGACGCATCGGAGGAGACCGGCTCGGTGAGCTTGGCGAGGCCAAAGTCGAGCACCTTCACCCGCCCCTGCTCGTTGACCATGATGTTACCCGGCTTCAGGTCGCGGTGAATGATCCCGGCGGCGTGGGCCGCCGCCAGCGCGTCGGCCATCGGCACAGCGTCCTTGAGCGCCTCGGCGAGCCGCAGTCCCTTGCCCGCAAGGAGCTGGTCGAGCGAGCTGCCCGCCACGTACTCCATGGCGATGAAGTCCACTCCATCTGCGTTGTAGGCCTCGCCTGTACTCAGTAGGACAACCGCAACCCCATCTGAATCACCCGCGCCCCGCCCGCCGAGGTGATCTGTCCGAACGTGGTCGCCGTGACGCTCCCGTTGGGCGAGTCGAATTGCGGTGTATTGAACGCGTTGAAAAATTCCGCGCGGAATTGAAGACGGATGTTCTCCCGGATTCTCTGGTTGCGGCTCATCGCGAGGTCCCACGTCTTGACGCCGGGCGTGCGGAGGTTGGGCTCGGTGCGCGAATCGTTCCCTAGCGAATAGGTCGGCGCCGGCGCAAACGCCGTCGTGTCGAACCACCGATCGAGCGTCTGCTGCCCGTCCGCGAGCACCGGCGACTTCAGCCGGGCCGCCGCCGCACTCACCCCCGGCAGTCGCGTATTGTTGGGACCGGTAATCACGATCGGTAGCCCCTTCCCAAAGCTCGTGATACCGCTCAACTGCCAGTTCCCGACCACACGGCCGACGAGACCCCGGCCAAGCCAGCGCTGGCCCTGCCCGATCGGGAAGTCGTAGATGTAGTTCAGCACGAGGTACTGCGGCCGATCGTAATCTCCGACCGAGCGCGACAGCGCCAGGTTATTGGGGTCGATAAAGCTGGTCCTCCCGCTGAACCGCTCCTGCACGTTGTCGATCTGCTTGCTCACCGTGTACGCGCCCTGGATGCTCAGCCCGTGCCCCATGCTTTTGTCGGCGCGCAGGGTGAAGCCGTGATAGACCGAATCGCCGATGGCGTCCCGGAAGCGCGACACGTCGGTGTAGTGATTGAACGGCTTGAGGAGTTGGGAGCGGCGCACCGTGGCCGCACTCAGCGACCCGGTCGGGATCACCCCGAAGTAGGGGTTCGGCACCACGTCGTCGAGCTGCGAACCCAGCGCCAGAAACTGTGTGCTGGCCGCGCTGCGGTTCCGGTTGACCCAGATGCGCTGGCCGCGGCTGCCGACGTAGGCGACTTCGATGAGCAGGTCCCTGCCCAGCGTGTGCTGGAAGTTGGCGTTCCAGTGCTGGTTGTAGGGTGTAACCCAGTCGCGGAACGCGGTGTTGATGCTGCTGCCCACCCCGCTCGAGGGCGGCAGAAAGAAACCCGCCTTGAACGGGTCGGCAAGCGACGCACCCGGCGGGGGCGTGTTCGGCGCAGCCGGCGGCGGCCCCAGAAAGACCGAAGTCTGCGTCAGAAATCCGCTCCCCAGATCGCTCGCCCCCGCTCCGATCCCGCCGCTGCCCGGAAAATAGAACAGCCCGTAGCCCGCGCGAAATACGGTGTTCTTCCGGAACTGCCACGCCAGGCCCACGCGCGGCGCGAAGTTGTTTTTGTCCGGATCGCTCTGGTAGCGCGACGCCCCGTCGCGGCCGGTGAAGCGCAGCAGCCCCTTCTGCTTCGTCAGCGGATCGGCGAAGTCGGGATCGAAGAATCCCAACTGGTCGAACCGGTCGTTCCACGGCGTCTGATATTCATACCGAATACCCAGATTGAGGGTCAGGTTGCGGAGCACCTTCCAATCGTCCTGCCAGTACCAGCCATAGAAGCGCTGCGAGGTGGCGAGCGAGGGGTCAAAGGAAAACGAGCCGCCGGTGGGCGCGCCCAGCAGAAACGTCGCCACGCCGTAGCCCGCCGTGCTGCTCGACGTCACCGGATTTGGCCCCTGCGTAAAGACCCGGCTAAAATCGTAAAATCCCCCCGGGCGCTCCGGCCGGTACACGTTGAAGGTCTGCAACGTGTAGTCAGCCCCCGCCTTGAGCGAGTGCCGGCCCCGCAGCCAGGTCACATGGCCCTGAAACTCCTCGGCCTGCTCCGTGTCGTTGAAATAGGACGCGCGGTCCGGCCCGAGCGCCGTCGAGTCGCTGATGGTAAACCGCGGGAACAGCAGCGCAGCCGCCTGGTTTTTCAACGACTGCGGAAACCCGAGCTGGGTGAAATCGTAGCCCACGCTGCGCGGCGTCGCCAGAATCGGCCGCCTGGTGATGCTGCCGCGAAACTCGCCGATCAGCTCCGGCCGGAAGGTCACCGTGTCGCTCACCACCGCCAACTTGCTGTGACTCTCGATCCGTCCCTGCTCGCCGTTGGTTCCCTCGCCCGGAAAACCTGCGTTCACCCCCGGGGTGAACTGCTCATTGTTCTGCTTGCCGAAGGTGACGAACAGCCGTTGCTTCGCCCCCACGTTGTGGTCGAACCGCAGGAACAGCTTCCCCGTATCGTTGCGCCGCGTGTTGCTGAGCACGTAGTTGTTGACGATCTCGTTGCGGTTGGCCGCCGGCAGAAACGCCATCGTCTTCAGCGCGATCGGATCGAACCGTCCGGCCGGAATTCGATTGTCAAGGGATGGATCGCGGATGAACTGCCCGGCCCGGCTGGGATCGGGGCGCGTCGTCGCCGGATCGAAGATCTGGATCAGTTGGCCGCGGTTGGTGACCGTCTGCGAAAAATCCCCCGCCCGCTCGAGCGCAGTGGGCACGGTCGTGCGGATATTGTCGGGCGAGCGTTGCGGCGTCTCTTCCCAGTTCACGAAGAAGAAACTCTGGTTGCGCCCGTTATAAAGCCGCGGCAGATAGATCGGACCACCCGCCGAGATCCCGTATTCGTTGCGCCGGAACGTGCTGCGCGGCAACCCGGAGCGGTTGTTGGACCAGCCGTTGGCGTTCAGCTTGTCGTTACGGAGGAACTCGTAGAGCGCCCCGTGCAGCTCGTTGGTGCCGGAGCGCGTGGCCGCGGTTAGCACCCCGCCACCGGACCGCCCATATTCGGCCGAAAAGTTGTTGGTGAGGATTTTGAACTCCTGCACCGTCTCGAGCGGCGGTGTGTAGGCGATGTCGTTGGTGGTCGAGTTGCGCGACTCCGCCCCGTCGAGCAGCACCTCGCTGGTGTTGGAGCGGCCGCCGTTGACGATGGGCCCCACCCCCGCGCTCCCTTTGGGCAGCACGCCCGGCGCCAGCATTACCAGGCTGTACGGATTCCGCCCCAGCAGCGGCAGTTCCAGGATCTGCCGGCTCCCGACCACGTTCCCCAGCGAGGCGCTCTGCTGCTCGAGCTGCACCACCGACGAAGTCACCAGCACCTCCTGTTGCAGCGCTCCCGGCTTCAGTACCACTGCGATGGTAGCGGTCAACCCGACCGTCAGCGTCACCCCCGCCACCCGCGCTTTGTCGAAGCCGTCTTTCGCCACCACCACTTCGTACTCGCCCGGGTGCAAGTAAGGGACGCGGTACTGGCCCTCCGCGTTGGTCTGCGTCTCGCCGCTCACGCCGGTCTTGACGTTAGTCACCGACACGCGCGCTCCCGGCACGACAGCCCCCGAGGAATCGGTCACTGTTCCAGTGATCGTCGCCTGCTCCACCTGGGCCAGCGCGGGCGATACCAGCAGCAGGAACCAGATATACTGTTTCATTGACTCCGCCCCCTAACGGTTAAGTCGAGTATATCAAAGGATCACCATGCGAATACCTGCGGCAATGTTCCTAACGGTTCTGGCGCTCTATGGCCAAGGACAGCTCCGGCGCGGCCCGAGCCCTCCCGAGCCCGCTCCCGCCAAGGCGGAGAAACCTCCGAAAGCCCCGGAGGCGCCCAAGGCTCCGAAAGCGCGCAAGGCTCCCGAAGCTTCCAAGACACAGGACCGGCTGGTTGGCACGTGGAAGCTCGTTTCCTTCGAGGACCGGCGTCCCACCGGCGAGGTGACCCATCCCCACGGCCGCGACCCGCTCGGCGTTATCATGTACGACGGCGCGGGGCACATGGCCGCCCAGATCATGAATCGCGGCCGCCCCGATTTCGCCGACCGCCGGCAACCCGCTCCCGAAGAGAAGAAGGGCGCCTATGAAACCTATATAGCCTACTTCGGCTCCTACACCGTCAACGAGAGTGAAGGTACGGTGACCCACCACGTGGAGGGCGCCCTCAACCCGAACATGGTCGGCACGGACCTCACGCGCTCCTTCGAGTTCTCCGGCAATCGGCTGATCCTGAAGCCGGTGGGGCAAACCTCTGTTCTCACCTGGGAACGGGTCAAGTGACCAGTTGACTGGTCATCATGGTCATGTTACCCTGGGGGCATGAAGCAGTCCACCCTGGCCGCCAGTGAGTTCAAGGCGAAGTGCCTGCGCCTATTGGACGAAGTAGCGCAGCACGGGAACACCCTGGTGATCACCAAGCGAGGGCGACCCATCGCCAAGGTGATTCCCATTAATGACCTGCAGCGGCCAATGTGGGGTCGCTGGGAAGGCATTGCCAAGATCAAGGGCGACCTCGTCAACTTTCACGATGACTGGGGCCCGGACGATTAGATGCCGCCGGTTCTTCTGGACACGCACGTTCTGGTTTGGTGGCAGTCGAAACCCGCTCGCCTGAGCAAAGTCCAAGCACAGGTCTTACAGGAACTGGAACGGCGCCGCCAACCAGCAGCCATCAGCGCCGTGACGCTTCGGGAACTGGCCACTATGGTGGAGCGGGGCCGCCACGACCCCGGCGTGCCTTTGGATCTCTGGTTAGAAGAGATAGAAAACGACCCGATGTTGACCGTTCTGCCCCTGACTGCAAAGATCGCTGCCGAGAGCGTTCAGCTCGGCGCGGATTTTCCTAAAGATCCCGCCGATCAGATTATCGTGGCTACGGCCCGCTGCCACGGGCTCCGGCTGATGACCGCCGATGAGAACATTCGCCGCTGGGGCAAGGTATCCTTGATCTAGCCTTTGACTTTCTTTGCTGCTGCCTACTGCCTACTGGCTACCGTCCCGTGCAACTGTTGCAGCGACCACACCCGCACGGGATTCTCCCGGCGGGCGGCGATGCCATTAGCGGCCGCCTTGGCCCCGCTCAGGGTCGTAATACATGGGATACGGTGAGTCACCGCCGCCCGGCGGATGGATTTTTCGTCGAAGAAGGAGTGCGCCCCGGCGGGCGTGTTGATGATCAGGCTCAGCTCGCCGGCCTTGATCAGGTCCACCACGTTGGGCCGGCCTTCGTTGACCTTCAGCACCGTCCGGCAGTCGATCCCCGCCGCCTTCAGGGTGAACGCCGTGCCTCGCGTGGCGACCAGCGAAAAACCCAGGTCGGCGAATTTGCGCGCCACCTCCACGGCATCTTGCTTCTGGCGATCGTTGACGCTGAGGAAGACCGAGCCCTGCTCCGGCAATGCTTGGCCCGCGCTCAACTGCGCCTTGGCGAAGGCTTCGCCGAATATTTCACCCACGCCCATCACCTCCCCGGTGGAGCGCATCTCCGGGCCGAGGATGGGGTCCACTCCCGGAAACTTGTGGAACGGGAAAACCGGCGACTTGACGAAGAATTGCCTCACCTCGAGGGTCCCGGTCGAATAGCCCAGGTCCCGCAGCTTCGCTCCGGTCATCAGGCGCACGGCGATCTTCGCCAGTTGCACGCCGGTCGCCTTGCTCACGTAAGGGACGGTGCGAGACGCCCGCGGGTTCACCTCAAGCACGTACACCTTCCCGTTCTGGATGGCGTACTGCACGTTCATCAACCCGATCACGTTCAGGGCGCGGGCCAGGCGGATGGTGTAGTCCTTGATGGCGGCGAGCTGTTCTTCCCCGATGGCGATCGCCGGCAGCACGC
>JACQDI010000231.1 GCA_016201195.1 Acidobacteriota bacterium
GCACGGTCTTCCGGACGCTGGCCCGGCTGTTGGGGCCGAACAAAGAACTGGAGGATCTGGCGCAGGAGGTGTTTCTGCGGCTTTTCCGGGGACTGGCGCAGTTTCGAGGGGAGGCGAAGCTGTCTACGTGGCTCTACCGGATCACGGTCAACGTGGCCCGGGACGAGCTGCGGCGCCGAGTCGAGTGGCGGCGGGGGATATCGCTGGACGAGCCGGACGGCGGATGGGCGGACCGGCTGCCGGCGGCCACGGCGGATCCGGGCGAGGGGATGGATCGGGAGATGTTCCTGGGGTCGCTGCGGGAGGGGATGGAGCAGTTGAGCTTGCGGGACCGGGCGATCCTGACGCTTTACTACCAGGAGGAGCGCAGCTACCGGGAGATCTCCGATATACTGGAGCTGCCGATGGGCACGGTGAAGACGCAGATCCACCGGGCCAAGGAGCGCTTGAAACGCCTTATGAAGGAGCGGATGGGGGCATGCCGGACGGCGTCCTGAGTTGCGAGCAGGTGAAGGAACGGATCCCAGCCTGGCTGGAGGGCGTGGACCGCTCACCCGGGCTGGAGGCGCATCTGGCGAGCTGCGAGGCTTGCTTGGAGGCGTCGCTGGAGGCGGCGTTGCGGAAACCGGTTGATGCGACGGCGCCGGCGGGCTTTGCCGCGCGAACGGTGGCGAGGTTGCCGGTGAACGGGGGCGCGCCGCAGAGCACGCTGCCTTGGGCGGTGGCGGCGGCGGGAGTTGTTTTCGTGGGGCTCGGGGCGCTGGCGGTGGCGAACGGGCAGATCGAGGTGCTGGGGCGCTGGCTGGGAAAGATGCAGACTCCAGTGCTGCTGGCGTTCCTGGGTTTGGAAGGGGTCCTTTGCCTGCTCTGGTTTTGGCGGGTGGCTAAGACTTGACGGGCAAGACCAGAGGCTTTCCCTACGGCGTGTTATACTGAAAAAGCCAGCTTAAAGGGAGCCGGGCCGCGATGCTCAGCCGGATCAAATTCGTCATTGTCATTTCCTCCACTTTTCTGACTGCTCTGTTAGTGATCGGGGCGGTGATGGGCGAAAGCTCGTCCGCCGACGGAGCCTACCGGCAGTTGTCGGTATACACAGAAGTGCTGTCGCGAATCAAGAGCGATTACGTAGAGGAGCCGGACATCAAGCTGGTGACGCGGGGAGCGCTGCAAGGGCTTCTGGAGTCACTGGACCCGTATTCGAGCTACCTCACGGCGGATCAGTATAAGGAATACGAAAAGCGCAAGTCGGGACAGGAAGGCGGGCTGGGGCTGGTGCTGTCGAAGCGGTTCGGCTATGTCCTGGTGCTGGCTACAGTGCCCGGCTCGCCGGCGGCCAAGGCGGGCCTGCAAGTGGGCGACCTGGTGGAGGCGGTGGATCGCCAGGCGACGCGCGACCTGCCGCTGCCGCTGATCCAAGCCATGCTGAACGGGAAGGTGGGGACCAGCGTAACGCTGGTGGTGCGGCGGACGCGGCGGGCCGAGGAGCCGCAGGAGATGACCCTGGCCAGGGCGGCTATTGCCATGCCCCCGGTAACGTCGAAGCTGCTGGCGGACAAGGTGGGGTACGTGGAAGTGCGGGCGCTGGCGCCGGGCAAGGCGGCGGAGGCGGCTAAAGCCGTGCGCGAGCTGGTGACGCAAGGGGCCGAGCGGCTGGTGCTGGACCTGCGGCACGACGCCGTGGGGGACCTGCAGGAAGGGATCAAGCTGGCCAACGTGTTCATCGACAGCGGGCCGTTGGCGTCGCTCGAGGGCCAGAAGTTCCCGCGCAAGGATTTTCAGGCTGACCCCAGGCAGACGGTGACGAACCTGCCGCTGGTGGTGATCACCAACCGGGCGACGGCGGGGGCCGCGGAGCTGGCGGCGGCGGCCATCGTCGACCGTCAGCGCGGGCAGATTGTCGGCGAGAAGACGTTCGGCCTGGGCGCGGAGCAGAAGACGATTCCCATGGAGGACGGGGCGGCCATCATTCTGTCGGTGGCCAAGTATAAGCGGCCTTCGGGGAAGGCGATCAAGGACGGCGGGGTGAACCCGACACTGCAGGTGTCGGAGACCGAGTCTGAGCTGAGCTCCGAGGACGACACCACTCCGGCGCCTCCGGCGGAAAAACCTCCGCAGGAAGACGAGCTGTTGAAGAAGGCGATTGAGGTGGTCAAAGGCGCCGCGGTTCGCGCGGCGGCTTAAGAGCAGAGGCAGGGGCAAGCCAGAGGCTTACCCCACCGAGGGAGAATGACGCTTCCCAACGCCCTGACGCTGCTCCGGATCTTTTTCGTTCCGCTGCTGCTGGCGGTATTACTGCGCAAGCAGATCTACCTGGAAACCCCCTGGATTACCCTGGGCAAGGAATGGCTGGCGCTGGCCATCTTTCTGGTGGCGGCGCTGACGGATTTGCTGGACGGAATCATCGCCCGGCGGCGGGGACAGGTCTCGACACTGGGGACGCTGCTCGATCCGGTGGCCGACAAGCTGCTGATCTCGGCGGCGTTTATCAGCCTGGTGGAGCTGCACCAGATTCCAGCGTGGATGGTGGTGGTGATCGTAGGGCGGGAGTTTGCCGTATCGGGGCTGCGGAGCATCGCCGCAGCGGAGGGGTACACGATTCAGGCGAGCGATCTCGGCAAGACCAAGATGACCATGCAGGTGATCGCGGTCTCGCTGCTGCTGGTGGGCTCGCAATGGACGCCGTTCCGGGTGCTGGGCCTGGTGGCGGTTTGGCTGGTGGTGGTGTTCGCGGTGGTCTCAGCGGCGGACTATTTCCGGAAGTTCTGGCGGCAGGTGGACAGCCGGTTCAAAGTGCGCCGGCGCCGCGAGCGGTTGTTACTGTTGCGGAAGCAGCAACGCAAAAATGTCCCCGCTCAGTAGCGCAGCCCGTCGCTGGCTGCTCCAACAGGCGCGGGCGGCGGTGGAAGCCGCCGGATGCCGGCAAGCATATCGGGTTCCCGAGATTCCGCCGGAGCTGGGGCCGGAGGACCGGCAGGAGCTGGAGCGACCTCAGGCGGCCTTTGTTTCCCTTCACAAACGTGGAAAACTGCGCGGCTGCGTGGGCCATGTGGCGTTTGACACCCCGCTGAGGCGGGTGGTGGCCGAGATGGCTCAGGCAGCGGCGCTCGATGACACGCGCTTTCCGCCGGTCAAAGCCGGCGAGACGCCCGATCTGGAGATCGAGATCTCGGTGCTTTCTCCGTTGTTTCCCATTCGACCGGAACAGGTGACGCCAGGCGTGCACGGCCTGGCGGTGCGCCAGGGGTGGCGGCGCGGGTTGCTGCTGCCGCAGGTGGCGACGGCGCAAAAATGGGATGCGGAACGTTTCTTAACGGAGACCTGCCGCAAGGCGGGGCTTGACCCGGAGGCGTGGAAACAGGGGGCGGAGGTGGAGGGGTTTACGGCGGAGGTGTTTGGGGAGAAGGACGATTTGTGATTTGTTGATTCGTGATTTGGCGATTGAATACTGGCATGGTGCGATGGGCGGTTGTTGGACTGATGATCTTGCCGGCGGCTGGGTGTGCGCGGAAGGACGACGTGGCGCTGGTGCAGGAGGAAGAGGGCGCAGGGGGCTTGTCTTCGCTGCATGTGGCCGATCCGCAGGCGGCGGCGCAACTGCTCGAGGGCTGGCATGAAATCGAGCAAGGGAGCTGGCGCTGGACCCAGAGGCAGTTTTCGGTGGGTTTGAAGGCGCCGGCGCCGGGCAAGCCGGCAATGCTGGAGCTGAAGTTCACCCTGCCTGACGCGCTGATGGAGCGGCTGCACTCGGTTACCCTGACGGCGGTGGTCAACGGGACGAGCCTGCCGCCGACCACTTACAACGCGGCGGGCGACCAGGTCTATTCGCAGAAGGTCCCGGGGGCGGCCCTGGGCGGGGAGCTGGTCCGGATCGATTTCCAACTGGACAAGGCCCTGGCCGCGGGGGAAGTCGACCAGCGCGAGCTGGGGGTGATCGTCTCCGAGGTGGGGCTGCAGTAGTGCCCTCCGCGTCTTCCCATTTCCCCGTCTCCGCGTCTCCCCCTCTCCGCGTCTCCGCGTGCATCTTTTATTGGATTCTGCCCTTGGCGGTGTGCCTGGTGGTGTTCCGGCAGGGCCTGTTGTGCTGGTTCCAGCAAGACGACTTCGCCTGGCTGCAGCTCGAGCTGCATTCGCGCGCGGACCTCTGGCGGATGCTTGCCGAGCCGCAGGCGCAAGGCACCATCCGGCCCATCAGCGAGCGGTTCTTCTTTTTGGCTTTCCGCCGGCTGTTTGATCTAAACGCGCTCCCCTACCGGCTGTTGGTGTTTCTGACGCAGTTTGCCAACCTGCTGCTGCTCGGGGCGTTGGGGCGGCGGCTGGCGGGGTCGGCGGGCGCGGCGGCCGTGGCGGCCACGTTGTGGGTGGTGAATGTGGGGCTCGCCGCTCCCATGGCCTGGACCTCAACCTACAACCAGGTGCTATGCTCGCTGGTTTACCTGGGCGGCCTGCTGTTGTTCGTGCGGCACGTGGAGACGGGGCGCTGGTCGTTCTACGCCTGGCAGTGCGTGGTGTTCCTGCTCGGTTTCGGGGTGCTGGAAACTATCGTTGCTTATCCGCTGGCGCTGCTCGCGTACTGCCTGCTGTTCGAGCGGCGGCAGGCGTGGAAGGCGCTGCCGCTGTGGATTCCCTCGGCGGTGTACACGGCGCTGCACCTGTGGGTGATCCCGCGGGCGGCGGGCGGGCCGTATGCGTTCCATGCGGACGGGAGCATGCTGGCGGGGCTGTGGCAATACTGGAGTTGGGCGTTGGGGCCGGTGCGGTTTGCCAGGATCGCGCATCTTCCGACGGCCGCCGGAGTGGCGCTGGCGCTCGCGCTTACCGCGGGCCTGGCGGCGATGGCGGCGAGGGCGGGACCGAACGAGCGGCGAGTGGCGGCGTTTGGGCTGGCCTGGTTTGTCGTGACCCTGGCCCCTATCTTGCCCTTGCGGGACCATCGGCTGGATTACTACCTCGCCATCCCCTCGATCGGGCTGGCTCTGGCGGCCGGGGCGGTGATGCGGCCCGCCCCGCGCTGGGCGGCGGCAGCGTGGGTGGCGATTTACCTCTTCTGCTCGGTGACTTTCGTGAACTGGGAGGTTCGGGCCAGCTACCGGTACAGCCACCTGGCGCAGCGTTTCATCCAGGCGGTGCGGCAGGCGCGCGCTCTACATCCGGATCAGACCATCCTGCTCACGGGGGTCGATCACGACCTGTTTTACGCGGTGATCTACCACCGCGGTCTGCGGGCGGCCGGCCTGCGGGGGGTGTACCTGGCGCCAACCAACCAGAAGATCGCGGCGGAGCCGGGGTTTCTGCCCTCGGAGGATTATCAACTGCCGGCAGGGGTGGCGCTGGGCGCCTTGGCGGAGGGCCGGGCAGTGGTTTACGAGGTGGCGGGGGGGAGGCTGCACAATATCACGAGGGGGTACACGCTGATGGCTCGCGCCCGGCTGGCGGCGGGAGCGCCGCGGCGCGTGGATGTGGGCGAGCCGCTGCTGGCGGGGCAGTTGGGAGCGGGCTGGCACCGCATCCAGGGCGAACATCGCTGGATGGGCCGGCGCGCGGAAGTTCGCCTGGCGGGGCCGCGGTCCGCGGGCGAGCGGCTGGCGGTCGCGGTGATTTATCCGGACAACCCGCGCTCGAGCGTGTTCCGCTACACGGTGTCGGTCAACGGGATGGTTGTGGGGCGGGCGGAGGTCGCGAGCCGCGCTTCTGTGCGACGGGAGTTTTCGTTGCCGGCGATGGTGGTGGGACTGCCGGAGATGACGGTCGCGCTCGAGGCGGAGCACACGTTTTCCGATCCGCTGGAAGCGCGGGAGCTGGGGTTGGCGTTGGGGGTGGTCGAGTTGGTGGGACCATGAGTAGAGAAGAGAGGAGAGACGCAGGGACGCGGGGACGGGGGAACGCGGAAAGACGGGGTGTACGAAGACGTGGAGGAATTGGGGGTGGGGGAGATGAAGATACCTAGCGGGCATGAGCATACGCGCGGCAGGGAGACGTTTCGGGGATCGCCGACATCCAGGAGATCATCTCCAAGGTTGTTTCCAAGGTTCCCGATGCGCAGGTGATGTCGGACCTGGACGCGGCCGCGGCGTGGGCAGAGAAGTCCGGGAGCGGTGATGAGGGGCGGCCAGGCATTACTGGTTTCTGCTGGGGCGGACGGATCGTGTGGCTGTATGCGGCGCACAACGCGAAAGTGAAGGCCGGAGCGGCCTGGTATGGGCGCCTGGTCGGCAACGCCACGCCCGATGGAGGCGGTTGCAGGGGTGGTTCAAGAAGTATAGAGTGGCCTGAGAAGTGGAACCACAGATTCTCGTACTACAATAGTCCCCGCTAACAACCCGGATCATTTGACGGGTCGCTTACTGCTGGTTCTCTGCATTCGCTCGCGCCGGACCTCGGCAATCAGCGCGTCGATA
>JACQDI010000232.1 GCA_016201195.1 Acidobacteriota bacterium
ACTACCGGGCGCGCGGCCTGAAGGATCCCCTGCCCGGCCCGGTGGCGCAGATTGCGCAACGGCCATGAATTTTCAATTCACCCAGACCGACTTCTTCGTGCTGCGGCCGGCGATCCTGCTCTGCCTGTTCGGGTGCGGCATCCTCATCACGGATTTCTTCATCGAAGCGCGCCAGAAGTTCTTCAACGCCCTGACCGCCCTGATCGGCCGCGGATTCACCGGCTACGCCCTATGGCAGCAGCAGAGCTACCTGAAGGCGAACGGCCTGCCCGAGCTGGTGGGACTGTCGGGCGCGATCACCATCGACGGCTTCGGCATTTTCTTCAACTGGATCTTCCTGATCGCGACCGCGCTGGCAATCATCATCTCCACGCGCTACCTGGAGATCGAGCAGGAGCACCACGGCGAGTATTACGCGCTGCTGCTCTTCGCCCAGACCGGCATGGTGTTCCTGGCCACGGCGACTGAGCTGGTCACCCTGTTCATCGGCCTGGAGCTGATGGCCCTGAGCTTCTACGTGATGGTGGGGTTCCTGCGGGGCGACAAGCGGTCGAACGAGGCGGCGGTGAAATACCTGCTGCTGGGCGCTTTTTCGAGCGGCATGCTGGTCTACGGCTTCTCCATCTTTTACGGCATCGCCAACTCGACCAAGCTCGCCGACATCGCCCAGGCCATCAGCAGCCGCGACCCGAAGGACCCCATGGTGTTCCTGGCCCTGGCCACCACCGCCGTCGGCCTCTTGTTCAAGATCGCCGCCGCGCCCTTCCACATGTGGGCGCCCGACGCCTACGAGGGTGCGCCGACCACCATCACCGCCTACCTCTCGGTGGCCTCGAAAGCTGCGTCCTTTGCCTTCCTGCTGCGCATTTTCCAGTCCCCGCTCGCTTCCGTGCGCCCCACCTGGGAGCCGCTGCTGGGAGCGGTCGCCCTGCTGACCATGACCCTCGGGAATCTCGCCGCCATCAGCCAGACCAACATCAAGCGCCTGCTCGCCTACAGCTCCATCTCCCACGCCGGCTACATCCTGCTGGGCCTGGTCAGCGGCAATCAGACCGGCCTCAAGGGCATCGCCGTCTACATCCTGGTCTACACGTTCATGAACTTCGGCGCCTTCACCATGGTGGTGGCGATGCGCAACCAGAAAATCATCGGCGACGACATCGACGACATGGCGGGGCTGATGGTCAAGCGCCCGGCCTACGCCGTCCTGATGCTGATCTTCCTGCTCTCGCTGGCGGGCATCCCGCCCACCGCCGGCTTCCTGGGCAAGTATTACATCTTCCTCTCCCTGATTCAGACCCAGCACTATTACCTGGCCGTGTTCGCCGTGCTCTACGTCGCCGTGGCGGCGTATTATTACTTCCGCATCGTGAAAGTCATGTTTGCGAGCGAGGCCGTCGAGAGGGGCGAGATCTCGGATAGCGCCGGCATCCGCGTGGCGCTGGCGGTTTCCGCCGTGTTCACGCTGCTCATCGGCGTCTACCCCGAGCCGTTCCTGGAGATGGCCCAGCGTTCGCTGTTCGCATCGCTGCGTTGAGCGACCAGAATAAAAACCCGTGGACCCTGGCCGGCGAGTACACCACACTGGCCATCGTGTTGCCCGTCTCGACCGCCGTCGGCTACTTCATGGGCGTCGGTCTGGACCGTCTCTTCGGCACCCACTTTCTATACATTGTTTTCCTGCTCCTCGGCATCGCCGCCGGATTCGTACAGCTCATCCGGCAAATACAGAAGGATACGAGAGGATGAGTCCACGGAGGAGGTGAGCATCAAACATCACGCATCAAGATGCATGATATGATATGATCGCAGTGTGCGTACGACCCTGAATCTGGATGACGATATCCTGCACATCGCCAAACAGTTGGCCCAGCAGCGCGGAAGCACCACCGGACAAGTCCTCTCCGAGTTGGCGCGACAGGCCTTGGATCCCAAGACGCCACGCCGAATGCGCAACGGAGTGATGGTCTTCACTCCCAAACCGGGCGCCAAGAAGCCGCACCTGGCCCTCGTGAATCAGTTGCGCGATGAGGAATAAGGGATGAGTGTGGCGCTGCTGGACGTGAACGTCCTGGTTGCGTTGCATGATCCTGCCCACCCCAACCACGAAGAAGCCCATGCCTGGTTCGCCGCCCACCGCAAGCGCGGCTGGGCCACCTGCCCGATAACCATCACTGGGTGCGTTCGCGTGCTGAGCAACCCCGCCTATCCCTCAGTGGAAACCACCCCAGGGGAAGTCATCTCCCGCCTCCGGGTTCTTTGCGCTGCTTCGGATCATCACTTCTGGGAGGACAGTATCTCCCTGCTCGATGAGGCGCTCTTCCGTTCGGCCATGATCCCCGGCCACCGGAGCATCACCGACATCTGTCTCCTGGCCCTGGCCGTGACTCACCACGGCAAGCTGGTCTCTTTCGATCGCTCGATACCGCTGAAGCCGGTGGTCGGCGCCGAACCCCGGCACCTGGAACTGTTGGGATCGCCCCGCTGACGGTTACCTGCCGTGTATCACGTTCCGCCTCGTCGCCGCGGCGAGAATCCTATCAGGCAGCGGCCGCAGAAGGCCCCCATAAGCGCCGTCCGCTCATTCGGAAACTGTATCGGCAGCATGATCGCGGCATCGATCACGCC
The DNA here is from genome assembly GCA_016201195.1 of Acidobacteriota bacterium. Taxonomy (GTDB): domain Bacteria; phylum Acidobacteriota; class Terriglobia; order Bryobacterales; family JACQDG01; genus JACQDI01. The sequence goes on from JACQDI010000232.1 coordinate 2,629, forward strand.
AAAGATCACACCTGCTACCATGAGCCCATGCGCCGCGCCTTGGATCCCCCGGAAGGCTCCACCGTCGTTCTTACCACCGATCTGCTGGCGCAGGCGATCGCGGGGTCGCGGTCGAGCCCGCGCCGCCGCGTGATCCTCCCGCTGCACCCGCGCAATGACGACAACCTGCACCGCATGCTCAACGCCGTGCAGCCTGGCACCTATATCCGCCCTCATCGCCATTTGTCACCGCCGAAGGCCGAGTCCATTGTCCTGTTGAGAGGCTCGATTCACTTCGTCGTGTTCGAGGACGACGGGAGCGTCCGGAGCCACGCCGTCCTCGCCACCGGTTCCGCCAGCTTCGGCATCGACATCAAGCCCGGCGTCTACCACACGTTCCTCGCGCTCGAGCCGGACACCGTCCTGTTCGAGGTCAAGCCCGGCCCCTACGAAGAAAGCACCGACAAGGACTTCGCCCCCTGGGCCCCGGCCGAAGGCTCCGAACAGGCCGCCGAGTTCCTGCGTGGTATCATGAATGTGGTGCAGCGGCCATGACCAGCCCCAAAGCCCCGCTGTCGGACCTCAAAGCGTTCGCCGAGCGCGGCGAGGCGATCTACCGGGAGAAGTGTCAGAAAGAGTTTGAGGCCAACCATCTCGGCAAGTTTGTCGTGCGCGGTTCATCCAATGCCCAGGTGGACTGGCTATTTCAATGAATCGGTATCCCCGGCGCTAAAAATCTCTGTGTGCGGGGTCACCGTGGCATTCCAGAAGGAGATGGAAGCCGTCATCGACACCGGTTTTAGCGGTTTCCTGTCCATCCCTTTACCGAAGGCCTTTTCACTCGGTCTCGTTCTGGCCGACATCTTGCTTTCCTCGGGAAAGCGGCTGGTCTCTCTTCTCGACGATGACGGCCCAGAACCCGCCTGACAGTTTCTACGCCTCCGCCGAGCGCCGCATCTGGCGCTTCCAACTGGCGCTGGCCCTGCTCGGGATCGGTGCGGCATGGCGGCTGGCCGGCCCAGCGGGCGCAGCCGGGTTCGCCATCGGCGCTGTGGTTTCCGGCCTGAACTTCTTGTGGCTGAAGCAGGCCGTGGACGCGGTCACCGAAAAAGCTACCGGCGCCGAAACCCTCGCCACGC
>JACQDI010000291.1 GCA_016201195.1 Acidobacteriota bacterium
ATGGTGACGGGCACTTCCTGGCGATCGAGACCTGCTGGAGTGATCGTCACGCGACCGCTATAGGTCCCCGGCGCCAGCCGCTCCGGGTTGGCGGTGATGGTGAGCGCAATCGGCGAGCTTGGAGTGGCGGTGCCGCTCGCCGGCGTCGCGCTTAGCCAAGATCCGCCCGTAAGGGTGGTTGCCGTCACGCTGAAGGCCAAAGACCCGCTGCCAGCGTTGAAGACGCGCAACTGTTGGGTGGCCGGGCTGGCGCCATGGAGAAAGCTGAAGGTCAATCCAGTGGGCTCGATGGCCACGACGGGAGGAGCGGCCGGTTCAACGGTGAGTTGCACGGTGACGGTTTGCGTGGGTGGGCCGGCGTCCGGCGCCGTGACGGTGATGGTGCCTTGATAGGCGCCTGCGGCCAGACCCGACGGGTTCATGCTTGCGCGGATCCGGGCCGGCGTGACCCCGCTCGTCGGAGTCGCCACCAGCCATGGGCCGCCGCTGCCCGTTGCCGCGCCGACGGTAAACGGCAGGCCGACCGTTGGGCTGGTGACGTCGAAACTCTGCGCCGTCGGGGGCAGACCGTTGCTGCGCGCGCTGAAGCTGAGGGTGCGAGTCGAGAGTTGGAACGTAGAACGCACAATCTCGACGACTCGAATCCGATGGTTCAAGGTGTCAGCGATGTAGATGCGGCCCGCCGCGTCCACCGCGACGCCGCTCGGGCTGTTCAGCGCCGCGGCCGATGGCGGTCCGCCGTCTCCTCGAAAGCCCTGTTCTCCACTCCCAATGGCAGACAGCACGACGCCTGTTTGTGAAACCACAAGTACACGGTTCTGACCTCCATGGGCCGCGTAGATGGTGCCACCAGCATCCGGAGCGATGTCAGTAATACCACCTGGGCCCCCCGAATTGGCCAGCGTAGTAATCACGCCGGTCGTCGAAACCTTGCGAATGCCGCCGCCATCCGGGATGTAAAGGTTCCCTGCTGAATCCACGGCCACGCTGATTGGACTCCGAAGCCCCGCGTTCACCGCCTGACCCCCATCGCCGGAGGACACCGCTGTTCCATTTCCCGCCACGGTTGTTATGATTCCGTCCAGGCCCACCCGCCGCACGCGATTGTTCTGAGGATCCGCGATAAAGAGATTGCCTGCCGCATCCGTCGCGATCCGCAGGCAGCATCCCAGGCTGGCTTGGGTGGCCGGCCCGCCGTCCCCACCGAAGCCGAGGAGGGCGCCGCCGGCTATTCTAGTGAGCATTCCGTCGGAGCTAAGGCGCCACACCCCCCCGATACGGGAGATGAGGACGCTTCCCCCTCGATCCAGGATGACGCTTTGTGGCTCCGTAATGGAGGCGATGGTAGTCAGGGTTCCGCCGGGCGCGAGGCGGCGGACGCGGTTGTTTCCAGTGTCGGCGATGTAGGCGTTGCCAGCGGCATCCAGAGTGATACCGTGGGGCTCAAACAGGAATGACTCGACCGCTGGCGCCCCCTCGATATTCGCCCGGAAGCCTCCCTCGCCGGCGAAAGTGCTAATTACGCCGTTCCGCTGGATCTGGCGCACCCTCCGATTCACCGGATCCGAAGAGTAAAAGTTGCCATCTTTGCCCAAGGCCAGGCCGTAGCTGGCGGAAAAAGTTGGGCCAGGCCCCACGATCGATCGGATCATTCCCTGCAAGTCCACCTGGAATAGGACGTTGAACGACGTGCTGAAATATACGTTGCCGGCGGCGTCGACAACCACGTTAAACGGTCCCGAGATGCGCGCCATGGCGGCCGGACCGCCCAGGCCCGAGAGTCCCTGTTCACCGTTTCCAGCGAAGGTGGAGATGAGGCCGTCGGCAGAGACGCGACGGATCCGGTTGTTGCCCGAATCGGCAATGTAGAGGCTGCCGTCGGGGCCCACCGCCACGGCATAGGGCGAAGCCAGCGAAGCGGCAAGGGCCGGCCCTCCGTCGCCGGAAAACCCGCGCATGCCGTTGCCCGCCACGGTGGTGACAATCCCCCTGGTGTCGATCTTGCGGACCCGGTTGTTCACCAGGTCAACAACGAACACAAGGCCCGCCGCGTCTACCGCCAGGCCCGCTGGATTGAGGCCGGCTTCAAGAGCGGGCTGACCCTCGCCGGATGATCCTCCGGGCCGCCCGGCAAACCGGCGGATGATGCCGTCCGGGGAGACCTTGCGGATCCGGCCTGCCGTCGGATCGGCGACATAGACGTTGTCCTGGGCGTCCACGGCCACACGAGTCGGCCTCATCGAGGCGCTCGTGGCCGGACCATCATCACCCGAATAGCCCGGAATTCCATTTCCGGCAACCACGGTGATGATGCCATTGCGACCAACCCGAAGCACCATGTAGTTGCCGGTATCGGCGATGTACAGATTGCCCTGTGAATCGAACGCGAGCCCCTCCGGCGGCCCGACGGCCGCCCCCACCGCTGGCTGAGGGTTGGACGGAAAGATCCAGTCGGTCCCGGCAATGGTCCGGATGACACCCTGGGCATAGACGGCCTGGGCGACCAGGAGACAAACGGCAATGCGGATCGGGGGCAGCGTAAACTCCGTGCGGCGGTAAGTTCGCTCCGCTTACCGGTCGTATTCTAACTCAGAGTGGGGCGGCCACAGGTCGGAATATGCGAACGGCGGGAGGGCGCAAGCCGGAGGCTTACGCCACGTTATAATCTTGGTGGTGTTGCGACGGTTCCTTCCATTGATGCTCCTGGCGGCCCTGGCGACGGGCCAGCGGCGGCGGCCGGAGGCGCCTCCTCCGCCGCGGGAGCCGGACGAGGTCGAGGCGGAGGCCGAGCCGGAGTACACCTTTAACCCCATCCAGGCGCAGAAGGAACTGAAGATCGGCGATTTTTATTTCAAGAAAAAAAGCTACCGGGCGGCGGCAGGGCGGTATGAGCGGGCGACCAAGTGGCAGCCGGACCTGGCCGACGCCTACTTCAAGCTGGGCGAGGCGCAGGAGAAACTCGACAAGCCGGAGGAGGCCCGGGCCGCATTTCAAAAATACCTGGAGCTTTCGCCTCCCCCGCGCAGGGCCGAGGAAGTAAAAAAGAAGATCGGGCAACTTGAGAAGCAGGTCGGAAAACAGAAGCCGCCAAGCAAATGACCAGCCCGCCACCGGCGCCCGACTTCTTCGATCGACGTCCTCTTGTGGTCCTGGTGATCCTCACCGTAGCGTTTTATTGGAAGCTCACCCTGAGCCGCCAGTTCACGTTTCTGGAGACGCCGGACCTGGC
>JACQDI010000292.1 GCA_016201195.1 Acidobacteriota bacterium
GGCGAGCTGTACAATTTCGCGGAGTTGCGCGCCGAGATGACCGCCCGCGGCAGGCGCTTTCGCAGCCGATGCGACACCGAGGTGGTGCTGGAGGCCCTCGCCGAGACAGGAATCGCGGCCCTCGATCGATTCAACGGGATGTTCGCCCTGGCCCTGTGGGACAGGTGGCAGCAGACGGGCCTGCTGGCGCGCGACCCGTTTGGAGTCAAGCCGCTGTATTACGCGCCGCTTCCGGGCGGGCGGCTGATATTCGCCTCCGAAATCAAGGCGCTGCTGCTCCATCCGGAGATTTCCCCGCAGGTGGATGCGGCGGCCCTCCAGGACTATCTGGCCTTCCTGTGGACGCCGGACCCGAAGACCCTGCTGGAGGGCATCTACAAGCTGCCGCCGGGCCATCTGCTCGAATGGCGTGACGGGCAATTTGCAGTGCGTCAATACTACGAGCTGCCGGCGAGGGGGCATTTGCCGCAGCCGGAGGACCGGGAGGCGACCGAGGCGCTGCGCGAGCACTTGCGGCGAGCCGTGCGGCGGCAGCGGGTGAGCGACGTTCCGGTCGGCGTGTTCCTGAGCGGGGGTCTCGATTCGAGCGCCCTGCTCGCGGAGATGGCGGCCGAGCCCGGGGGAGCGGAGCTGCGCTGTTACACGGCCTCGTTTCCGCCCGAAGACAACGCTCTCGACCAGTTTACCGACGACCTTCCGTACGCGCGGGCGGTGGCGCGGCGGTTCGGCGCGCGGCTGGCGGAATTCGAGATCCGCGCCGATGTTACCGAGCTGCTGCCGCGGCTGCTCTACTTTCTGGACGAGCCGCTGGCCGATCCTGCCATTATCAATACTTATGTGATCTGCCGGCAGGCCCGGCAGGACGGAACCATTGTCCTGCTGTCGGGCCAGGGCGCCGACGAGCTGCTGGGAGGATACCGGCGCCACCTGGCGCCGTTGCTGGCCGGGCAATGGAACTGGCTCCCGGCGCCGCTGCGGGCGGCGGTGGGGCGCGCCGCCGGGCGCCTGCCGGCGGGGCGGCCGGGCAGGCTCGGCGGCGTGCTGCGCCGGGCCCGCAAGATGCTGGCGCCGTTCGGCCGCCCGCCGCTCGAGCAGTTCGTCGAGCATTGCCAGTGGCTGGCCGATGAGGAGGCCGATTCCCTGCTCCATCCGGACCTGGTCGCGGCGCTGGGCGGCCGGCGTCCCAGCGACTCCACGCGCGCGCTCGTCGAGCGCTGTCCGTCGGCCGAGATGGTCGACCGGATGCTCTACCGGGATATTCACACGTTTCTGCCCGCACTGAATCTCACTTATACTGACAAGATGGGCATGGCGGCCAGCATCGAGGCGCGCGTGCCGTATCTTGACCGGGAGTTGGCGGAGTTCTGCTGGCGGCTGCCAGCGCGTCAAAAGATCCGGGGCCGGACCGGCAAGTGGCTGCTGCGGGAAGCGATGCGCGGCGTGCTGCCGGAGGAGGTGATCGAGCGGCCCAAGACCGGTTTCGGAGCGCCGGTGCGACAGTGGATGCGGCGAGAACTGCGGGAGATGACCGGCGACCTGCTCTCCCCGGCCGCGCTGCGCCGCGACGGTCTGCTGTCGGCGGCGGGCGTCGAATCGCTGCGGGCGCGCTTTGACGCCTCCCAGGGCGACGTGGGCTATTCGCTTTGGGCGCTGTTGGTGTTTCAACTCTGGCATCAGGGCTTGGCCAGAAGGTAGGAGTAGTATCCAGTGGCGCCCAGCTTCGTCCAGGGTCCAGAAGGAGGCCAGCAGGCGGGCGCGGGATGGTGGGGTCATGGTCGGGGCCGGTCTCGAAAGTTCGTTGACAAAAGGCTTCACCCCAAGCAGCGGGCCAGGGCGAACAGCGAGGTGCCGGTCCGCGGGTCGAAGCGCAGGGCCCGGATCGCGTCGACAGCGAAGGCCAGGCGCAGCGCCCAGGTCCCCGGCCAAGGTGGCAGGTTCAGGTAGCGGCGGTAGATCTGGGCCGGGGAGGCGCCGGAGGGACTGGCCGGTTTGCGCCGCTGCCGCCGGAGGACCGGCACCATCCACGATCCCCACCACAGCGTCCGTTCCAGGCGCAGGCCGCTCGAAGCGAAGGCCTGGCGCAAGGTATCCGGAGTGTAACGGCGGCGATGGCCTTGCACCGCGTCGAATTCCGAAAACAACTCCGGGAGCGCGGGGACGCTGACCACCAGCGCGCCGCCGGGTCGCACGAGCTGCGCGAGACGGGTGACGGCGGTGCGGTCGTCGTCCAGGTGTTCGATGACATCGAGGGCCAGCACCGCGTCGTAGACCGGCGTTCCCGTTGGAAGCGGCTGGGTCAGATCCGCTTCAATCAACTGGCGGTCCGGGCGGTCCAGCCTTTCAAGAGACCGGCGCGAGATATCGAGGCCGGCGGCGTGATAGCCGTTTTTTTCCAGGGCGGCCAGGGTCAGACCCCAGCCACATCCGGCGTCGAGCACCCGCGCCGGAGCGAGCAGGTGCATCTGTTTCAGCACGGCCACCGCCATCTTCGCCCGAGCTTGAAACCAGGGGTGTCGAGCGATGAGGGGAGCGAGATCGGTGAGAATGTCCTCGGCCATGGCCTGAGCTGGATCACCGGTCGACCATCGGACGATCATGACGGTTCCCCGTCTCCCCCATCGCGGCGCAATCCGAACAGCGATGTGTTACACTGAGCCATCTGAATGCCCCACAGTTCCTGGTGGTCGCGTCCCGCGGCGGTAGGCACAGCGATTGCGGTTCTCCTGGCCGCCCGCTGGATTTGGGTGGTGGGACTGGGCGACTACGGCTGGGACTACGAAGTCGCCGCCCGCCTCCTTCGCGGCGAGATCTTTTACCGGGACTTTCTGCTCACGAGTGAACAAGTATGTATAAAAACCTACCGCCCGCCAGGGCGTGCTAGACTGCGAACCATTCTGCTTGGAGGTTTACGATGCGACGGTTGCTTGCGACGCAACTGCTGTCACTGACGCTCACGCTCCTGCTTGCCTTTCCCGCTGGCGCAACCGAATGGCCGATGAAATATGAAGGTGGTACGATTCTCTCCCACCAATTGAACATGATCGCCCGCCGGCCACAACTGGAGCAACCGAAGGAAAC
>JACQDI010000293.1 GCA_016201195.1 Acidobacteriota bacterium
CGTTTTCCACCATCCACTGCGCGCCGTGTAGGAGCACCTCGTCGAGCTGCTTTTCCGTCACCTTCACAAAGCCCGAGCCGCCGGTGCCGCAGGGCACGTCTCGAAAGACCTGGTCGACCAGCTCCTTCAGCCGCGGCCGGACTTCCTTTTCCGTGAGCGAGGTGGCTACCAGGCGCACGCCGCAGTTGATGTCAAACCCTACGCCGCCCGGTGAAACCACGCCGTGTTCCAGGTCCGTGGCCGCCACGCCCCCGATGGGGAACCCGTAGCCCTGGTGAATGTCTGGCATGGCCAGGCTGGGACCCACGATACCGGGCAGCGTGGCCACGTTCATGGCCTGCTCAAGCGAGAGATCCTTCCGGATCTGGTCGAGCAGGGCGTGGCTCGCGTACACGATGACATGGGTGAGCATGCCGCGCTGCTGGTCGCGCGCGATCCGGTGGCGCCAGGCGTCGATGGATTCGAGCTGCATTCAGATGTCCAGGTAAACCTCGGCACACCAGTCTCCGGGGGTTTGGACGACCCGGAGCTGGTGGTAGGTTACGCCTTTCACGATCACCCGGGCGTGGTGGCGCTCGGCATCGCGCGGCTCTCCCGCACCCGCGCCGCTGACCCGGTTCGGTGCGATTTCGTCCACCCGGAAGTGGTGAAACGCCAGCCGCTCCCCATCCATCCAGTAGAGCACCTCGCTCAGCCAGTTCACAAGCAGGGACTCGTAGTCGGCTCCGGAGGCGGCCAGGGGATACTCCGCGCGGGGCGAAATGTTCTCGGGCTCAAGCGCGATCGCGACGATGGCCCCGGCCGCGGCCTCGAATAACTCGGCTGCCGTCCGACCGCGCGCTCGGAATCCGATGTCCGCGGTGTGCTCGAGAATTTCAAACATCCCGAATCTCACGCAAAGACGCCAAGGATGCAAAGGCCGCAAAGGTTTTCTTGGCGCTCTTTGCCTCCTTTGCGCCTTGGCGTGAAATCGCCCACAATGCTCCTATGCCCGGCACCATCTACTTAGTCGCGACGCCGATCGGCAACCTTGAGGATATCACCCTGCGGGCGCTGCGCATTCTGCGGGAGGCCGACCTGGTGGCCTGCGAGGATACGCGTCACACGCGCAAGCTGCTCGCTCACTACCAGATCCACAAGCCGCTGGTGAGCTATCACGAACACAACGAGGCGGAGCAGGCCGAGGAGTTGGTCAAGAAAGCGGCCGCCGGCGGCCGGATTGCGGTGGTCAGCGACGCGGGTATGCCGGGCATCTCCGATCCCGGTTATCGGGTGGTGCAGCGGGCGATCGAGCGCGGGGTGCCGGTGGTGCCGGTCCCGGGACCGGTGGCGGCCGAGGCGGCGCTGGCGGTCTCCGGTCTGCCGTGTGAGGCGTTCCGGTTCGGAGGTTTTCTGCCGTCCAAGCCGGGAGCGCGGCGCAAGCTGCTCCAGTCGCTGGCCGGCGAAACGGCGACCCTGGTGTTTTACGAGGCGCCGCATCGCATCCAGGCCGCGCTGGAGGATATAGTAGAAGTGCTGGGCTCGAGACCGGTAGTAGTGGCGCGGGAACTGACCAAGGTCCATGAGGAGTTCCTGCGCGGTTCCGCCGATAGTATTCTGGATGAGCTGCGCCGACGTCCCCCGGTGAAAGGGGAGATCACGCTGCTCGTCGGCCGCGGTGAGACGCCGGCCGCCCCGCAGGCTCCGTTGGGCCGGCGGATTGAGCAACTGATGGAGGAACAGAAGCTGGACCGCATGACGGCGCTGAAGACGGCGGCCCGCGAGCGCGGCCTCTCCAAGCGCGAGGCCTACCGGCTCTGGCAGCACGGCGAGGAGGAGTGAGATGGCATCGGAACGCAGGAGAGTGGGAATCCTGGTGGAGGATTTCTACCAGGAGCTGGAGGTGTGGTATCCGCTGCTGCGGCTGCGCGAGGCAGGCGTCGAAGTCTTTACCCTGGGCTTGCAGGCCGGAACCACGTACAAAAGCAAGCTGGGCTATCCGGTCAAGGCGGACCACGGGATCGATGACATTTCGCCGACCGATCTCGATGCCATCGTGATCCCCGGGGGGTGGGCGCCGGACTACATGCGGCGGCATCCGGGCTTCGTCAACCTGGTGCGAGAAATGAACGTGCTGCACAAGACGATCGCCGCCATCTGCCACGCCGGGTGGCTGCTGTGCTCAGCCGATATCCTGCACGGCCGGCGAGCCACCTCCTTTTTCTCGATTAAGGCCGACATGATCCACGCCGGTGCGAAGTGGGTGGACGAGGCTTGCGTGGTCGACGGGAACCTCATCACGTCGCGCACGCCGGAGGATCTGCCGGCATTCTGCCAGGCGCTGCTCGCCGCACTGGCAGCCGGCGTCCGCGAGCCCGCGGCCGCACGGCGCTAGGCGGTGTAAATCTCCACTCCCTCCTCGAAGGCGCGGCGCAGGAACCAGTTGCCGGCCGCGATCAGAGATTCCATCTCGGCCTGCGTGTA
>JACQDI010000145.1 GCA_016201195.1 Acidobacteriota bacterium
CGCGCGCTACCTGGCCGGCGACCGGACGGTGATGGAGCGGCTGGTGGAGCGGCTCCCGGCGTTTTACGTCCGCGAACGGGAGCCCCTGGTGCGCGGCTTGGCCAAGCTGACCGGCGCCCGCCACGCCAAGCACGCCGGCACCATCTACCACCTCGAGCCCAACATCAAGGAAGCCCCCGGCGGGCTGCGGGATTTTCAGGTGGCTTGCTGGCTGGCCCAACTGGCGCACACCGCGCCCGGCCTGCTCCCTGCATCCGAGGAGTACCTTCCTGAGGAATCGCGCCCCGAGCTGCTGGAGGCCAAGCGGTTCCTCTTCGCCCTGCGCTGCTACCTGCACTACTTCAACGAGCGGGACAACAACATCCTCACTTTCGAGCACCAGGAACGCGTGGCCGCCGAGCGACGCCGCGACCCCGCCGCCTGGATGCGGGACTACTTCCGCCACGTCCGGGGCATCGAGCGCCTGGCTGGCCGGATGATCGACGAGTGCGCCACCCCGGAGCACTCCCTGTTCACCCTGTTTCGCGACCGCAAGTCGCGGCTCTCGAACCCTGATTTCGCCGTCACCCGGGGGATGCTCTACCTGCGCCGTCCCGAGGCGCTCGAGCACGAGCCGGGGCTGGTGCTGCGGCTGTTCGAGTTCGTCGCCCGGCATGGCGTTCCGGTGGCCCCGGAAACCGAGCGCCGCGTGATCCACGCCGTCCCCGCGTTTCGCCTCCACCTGGAGCGAGCCCGCCGCATCGAACTCGCTCTGTGGCCCTCCATCGCCGCCCTTCTCAAGCTGCCCTACGCCTACCGGGCCCTGGTCTCCATGCGCGAGACCGGCGTGCTCGGCTCTCTGTTTCCGGAGTATGCGCGCATCGACTGCCTGGTGGTGCGCGATTTCTACCACCGCTACACGGTCGATGAGCACTCGCTGCGTACCATCAAGACCCTCCACGAGCTGCGGGGCGCTGCGGACGCCCTGACCCGCCACTTCGCCGAACTGATGGAGGAAGCCGAGCGGCCCGAGATCCTGCTCTTCGCGCTGCTGTTCCACGACGTCGGCAAGGGAGGCGGCGAGGGCGAGCACGTGGCCGCGGGTCTCGACCTGGCCCAGCAGGCCATGGACCGCATCCAGGTGCCCGAGCCGGACCACGAGATGGTGCGCTTCCTGATCCGCCATCACCTGGACATGTCGTCCATCATGACCCGGCGCGATCTCTCCGACCCGGCCACGGCGCGCGCCTTCGCCGAACAGGTTTCCACCCTCGAGCGGCTGCGCAAGCTGACCCTGATGACCTACGCCGATGTCGCCGCGGTCAACCCGGAGGCCCTCACCCCCTGGCGCAAGGACCTGCTGTGGCAGCTCTACGTGGCCACCCACAACCAGTTGACCCGCGAGATGGAAGCCGAACGCATCGGCGGCGAGCAGTACCCGTTCCTGGAGGGGCTGCCCACCCGCTACATCCGCACGCACACCCCGGAGCAGATCGCCGAGCACGCCCGCCTGGAACAAATCTTCCGCGAGCGAGGCGTTGCCATCGGCGTAAAGGGCCGCCACTCGCTTTACGAGGTGGTGGTGCTGACCGCTGACCGGCCGTTCCTGTTCGCCTCAATCGCCGGGACGATCTCTTCGTTTGCTATGAACATCGTCAAGGCCGAGGCGTTCGCCAACAGCAAGGGCATGGTGCTCGACACTCTGGTCTTCGCCGATCCCACGCGCAGCCTGGAGCTGAACCCCTCGGAGGCCGACCGCCTGCGCTCGACCCTCGAGCACATCGTGCTGGGCAAGATCGACGTCCGGGAGTTGCTCCAGAAGCGCCAGGCCCCCAACTCGATGCGCCGCCCGCGCATCCCCCGCCAGATTGCCTTCGACAACGAGACCTCCGCCAACGAAACGCTGTTCCACGTGATCACCGAGGACCGCCCCGGCCTGCTCTATGACCTCGCCAGCACCTTCTCCTTCAACAAGTGCGACATCGACTTGGTGCTCATCGATACCGAGGCCCACAAGGCCGTTGACGTTTTTTATGTGCGGTCCAGGGGCCGCAAGCTCATTGCTTCGCACGCCCGAGAGGTCTGCGGCGAGCTGGAGAAAGCGTGCTCTGGCGAAGAATAAGAAGCAAGTCAAAAGTCAAAGGGCAAAAGTCAAAAGTCAAAAGTGAGGTGGGCGCTTCGCGCCGGCATTGTCTTGATGGGGCCGCAAGGGCCGAAAGATTTTACTTTTTACTTTTTACTTTTGCCCTTTGACTTTTGACTTGCTTTTCCCCGAATTTTGCCGTACATTAGAGCCCAGACCAAATGATCCGCCGCTCCCTAACGGGGAGCCTCCTGGCCGTCCTGTTTGCCATTTCAGGCAATGCCGAGTTTGAGATTCGAGGTTCCCGCTTATATCTCGATGGAAGTCCTTTCCCCATCCGCGGTGTCGCCTACAGCCCGACGCCGGTAGGGGAGATCCCAACCGGCGTCCTACGGCTTTCCGGCTGTGTATACAACCGCGATTTCCCGCTGATGGCGCGGGCCGGCATCAACACCGTGCGGATCTACGGCCGCGTTCCGGCCGGCGAGCGCTTCTTCTGGCAGGCGCTCGAAAAGAACAGCCTCTACCTGCTGGCCGGCTTCCCACTAGATCCGTATTACGACCCGAGCGCGACGCTGGCGCCCGGCAGCTCGCTGCGGGCCAGAATTCTGGCCGATTTTCGTGAATACGCCGAGCAATTACGAAGCTCCCGCCGGGTAATGGCGGTGGTTTTCGGCAACGAGGTGAGCAGCGACTACAACCGGAAGTTCGCCGGTGCCCCGCGGGACTTTTACAGCTTAGTCGACGAAGCGGCCGCGTCGGGACTGTTGCTCACCACGGCCGTCGCCGACGTGGCCGACGTTGCGGCCGACGCCCCGGGGGTTTCCTTCTGGTCTCTCAATGTATCCCGGGGCAGCCTGGCCGGCCTGCTCGATGAGGTCCGCCGCAGGACCGGCCGGGCCGTCCTCGTTTCCGAGTTCGGTGTGGACGCGTTTGACAACGGGCGCCAGGTGGAGGACGCCGGCACGCAGGCGACGGTCCTGCGCTCGCTCGCGCGCCAGTTGCGCGTGGAGATGGACCGCGCCGGCTCGACCCTGCTCGGCGGCGTGTGGCTCGGCTGGAGCGACGAATGGTGGAGAGGCGGCCCGGACCCCTCGCGCCACGGGACAGCCGGAGAGTTGCGCTCCGGCTTCCCCGACGGAGTCAGCAATCCGGCGTGGTTTGGCTTGTTCGGTGTGACCGCCACGGAAATCCCCGGCCTCGACTCGCTGCGGCCGCGCCCGGCGTTCGCCGCGCTGGCCGAGGAGTGGGGCAGCCGCCTGCCAGCGGACTGGCCGCCGAAGCCCCCGCGACTCGCTCCCCAGGGCGTGGTGAATGCCGCCGGCCAGGGCAGCGCGATCGCGCCGGGCGGGCTGATGTCGCTGTTCGGCGAGGACCTGGCGGACACCCCCGCGCGCTCGCTCGAATCGCCATTGCCGCTCCAGGCGGATTGGACCTCGGCCTGCATCGGCTCGCGGCCGGTCCCGCTGCTTTCGGTCGACGCGGGCCAGATCAACGGCCAAGCCCCGTGGGAAACGCCGTTCGGCAGCGCGCCGGTGGTGGTCTATCGCGCCGGGGCGGCCAGCAATATCGTGACGGTCGGCGTGCGCGAGTTTGCCCCGGGCATCCTCGACCGAGGCGTGATCCCCGCCGGGCGTCCTTGCCCGGTGAGCGTGGCGAGCGGGGTTCGGCCCGGAACCTACGTGGAGATCTACGGCACCGGGCTGGGGAGTGCCTCGTCCTCGCTGCTGACCGGGATGGCGCCCCTCGCGCCCCGCCCGCTCGACGCTCTCCCCCGGTCTTTTCTGGGATCGCGGGAGCTGCGGGTGCTCTACAGCGGGCTGGTCCCGGGCCTGGTGGGCATATATCAGACGAATATCCAGGTGCCGGAGGATTTCCCGCCCGGCTCGCCGATGGGCTTACGGCTGCTGGCCGGCGGGGTGGAAAGCAATTCCTATCCGATTACGGTGCTGTCGGACGCGGATCAGCCGCGCTACACGCTGGGCGACGGCGCGCTGAGCTACGTGGTGCAGCCCGGCGGGCCGCCCCAGACGGCCGAGCTTTCGATCGAGGGGCAGAATGGCTTCTGCGAGCTGGTGCGCTTCGCGGTGGCCGGATTGCCGGACGGGGTCGGCGTCGCGCTGCCGGTGGCCTTTCCGGGCCAGCGCATCCCGGTGACTGTGCAGGCCGCTCCCCACGCGCGGGGCGATCAAGACCTGGTGGCGACGATCCGCGGCTTCTCTCTGGCCGCCGAGAACCCGACGGCGCGGCTGCGGGTGACCGTGCTGCCCAGTCGCGGCGACATCGCATTCCGCGTGGTATCGGGCGGCGGCCGCGCCGGCCTGATCGCCCGCTTTGAGATGGCGGGACGGCTGCTCTACGAAGCCCGCGGCGGAGGCGCCGGCCGCGGCTTCAACTTCCTGGTGCTCAACGGCGACACGGGCGTCCTGGGTCCGGCGCGCAAGTTTGACACCTGGCTGAGCGAGGCCGCCGCCGAGGAGATGGCCGACTACCTCTCTGCTTTACCTGTCGGCACCGTCGTCCTGGGCGCCATCGCCGACGAAGGCACGCTACACCTGACCCCCCGCGCCCGCACGGCGCTGCGCACCCTCCTGCGCTCCCAGTTCCTCGACACCCTGCGCTACCAGGATTCCTGGGCCATTCTCACACGCATCGGCGCCGCTCTGCCCATCGCCGAAGACCAAGCCTCCGACCGGCAGGTGGTGCTAGAGCGCGTGCTGACGTTTCCGATGCCGTAAACCCCTCAGAAAAGCCACAGAGGCACAGAGAACACAGAGAAACCCAAAACGAAGTTCTCTGTGTTCTCTGTGTCTCTGTGGCTTTCTGGGCTGCCTTTTGGGATCATGAGTCCTGCCATGACCACCGACCAGCTTTGTATCAATACGATCCGGACGCTCTCGATGGACGCCGTGCAGCAGGCCAACTCCGGCCACCCGGGCACGGCTATGGCCATGGCGCCGGTGGCCTACTGCCTGTGGCAGCGTTGCTTGCGCTTCGATCCGGAGGACCCGATCTGGCCCAACCGCGACCGGTTCGTGCTGTCCGCCGGCCATGCCTCGATGCTGCTCTATTCGATGCTTCACCTGTGCGGCGTCAAGGCGGTGAATCCGGCCTACGAGCGGCTGGGAGAACCGACCATCACGCTGGAGGACATAAAGCGCTTCCGGCAGCTCGACAGCAAATGCCCCGGCCATCCGGAATACCGGTGGACCTCGGGGGTGGAGAC
>JACQDI010000294.1 GCA_016201195.1 Acidobacteriota bacterium
ACCACGTTGTCGTGTTCGCGCTTGATCTTCTCCAACTCGTCCCGGGTGCCGTCGGTCGAGCCGTCGTCGACGATGATGATCTCTTTAGGGATGTTGACGCTCTGGACACGGTGGATGATCTCGGCGATTGTGTCGCGCTCGTTGTAGACGGGGATTATCACCGACAGTTTGATCGGGTTCATGAGGTAGATGGATCATCATAGGGGTTTCAGTAGCTGAATTTCAAGCCGAGCGGCAAAAGGCCCTTGACCTCACCGTCTAGCACACCTTCCGCGTCGTAACACCGAAGCACCTCTAGTGATATTCCGAGGCCCATCCAAGACCGGCTAGGCGGCTCGTTTTTGAAATTTGTCGGACTGGATTTTTCCGCCTACCTCAGAGAGCCCTTTCTTGGGCGCCCCGCTCACACTCGCTCTGCTACAATCTCGATACAGAGGGAACTGGCGGTGCACATCGAAGCGTTCTCCTTCGGTTCGATCCGCATCGATGGCGTCACCTACGAGCACGATGTCGTGATCGATCGTGGGGAGGTTCGTAAACGCAAAAAGAAGCCGTCCAAGAAATTCCGTGATGCTTTTGGCCACACGCCGCTCTCCGTGGAGGAAAAGATCCCTTGGAAGTGCCGCCGGCTCATCATCGGCACCGGGACTGGCGCGCTGCCGGTAATGGAAGAAGTGACACGTGAGGCCGAGCGCCGCAAGATCGAATTGCTCATCCTGCCAACGGCCAAAGCGATCGAGATGCTAGAGCAGAGCTCTCAGGAAACCAATGCGATCCTCCACGTGACGTGCTGAGCAGGTCTTGTGGCTGCTCCTCTTCAAAGGAGGAGGGATAGCAGCGCCCGATGGGTCACCGACTGGCGCCTGTTCCTCCCGCTTTCCCCCTCGTCGCTCTTCCCTTCGCTGCTTTGCCTTTCGCCGGCTTCGCCTTCGCGCGAGCCGCCGGCCTCGCCTTGACCGCCGCAGCAGGTCTTGCCTTCAGTTCCACCAAGATCAGTTCCAAAGGAGCATTGTCCAAATTCTCTGGCACGTGCTCTTCACCAGGGAGAAAGAGCGTTTCACCGGCTTTGCCACTCCGCTCTTCGGTCCTGCCGTCCGGAAACGTGAATCTCGCGTGGAAACCGGTCAGGCAAACGAGCACACCGTCAGGATGTCCATGCATCACCGACTTTTCGCGCGGACCGTACCTGATCCGCAAGACGCGGACCTTGTCATTCTCAATCTCAACCGTATAGTGCTTCGCATCCACCTTCACCGGATCTTGCGCCATACTATTCCCCTCCGTGCGTAACCATGGCACGAGTCTAGCGCCGCAATCGCCGGAAAAGCAAGCCGTTCCCCACGCCCGCCATCAGTAGCTGAATTTCAAGCCGAACTCGAAGACCCGGGCCTTGTTGCGCGTGGAGGTGACCAATCCGCCGGTGGCCAGGTTCACGGTGCCGCTGGGGCTGCTGAAGCTGGTGGTGTTGGCCAGATTGAAGACCTGGGCGCGGAAGTCCACGCGCTTGCGCTCGGTGGTGGTGAAGACTTTGATCAGTGACATGTCGAACTGCAGCAGCCGGTCGCCGTAGAAGAGATTGCGTCCGGCGTTGCCGTAGGTGAACTGACCCGGCAGGACGAAGGCGTCCGGCTGGTTGGGCAGCAGGGCGCGGCAGGTGGGGTTCGACGAGGTGAAGAACCAGCAACCGAGATCGTGCGGCTCGACAGGGCGGCCGGCGACATCGGGACGCTGCCCGCCGGCGCCGGTATTGGCGCGGTCGCCGTTGATCCCGACGCCATAGCATCCACTATCTTCGAAGCCAGGTGAGCATCTGGCGAAAGGCCCGGCCGCGGTGGCTCCAGGCGAGCTTCTCCTCGCCGCTGAGCTCGGCGAAGGTGCGGCCGAGGGAGGGAAAGTAGAACAGAGGGTCGTAGCCGAAGCCGCCGGCGCCGCGCGGAGCGTCAAGGATCTCGCCTTCGGCTACTCCGTGGAACGTAGCCAGCAAACGCCCGGGTAGGGCGACGGCGATCACACAGACGAAGCGCGCGGCAGGACGCGGGGGCGCCCCGGCCGCCCGCAGGTTGTCGAGCAGCCGGGCGCGGTTCTGCTCGTCGCTCGCCCCCGGACCGGCGTAGCGCGCCGAGTGGATCCCCGGCTCGCCGCGCAGCGCGTCCACTTCCAGGCCCGAGTCGTCGGCGAACACAAGGTCCTGCGTGTGCGCGGCGTAGCACAGGGCTTTTTGCACGGCGTTTTCTTCAAAAGTGCTCCCGGTCTCCGGGCAGTCAAAGGGGCCGGCGGGCAGGATCTCCAGATCCGGCGAGGCGGCCAGCCGAAACTCGGCGAGTTTCCCCGGGTTGGAGGTGGCGCGGCGGATTACCAAGAGATGACCTGGCGCTGCGCGGCGATCAGGTCGCGGATGCCGGCGGCGGCTAACGCCAGCATGGCGTTCATCTGCTCCTGATCGAACAGGGCATGCTCGGCGGTGGCCTGGATCTCCACGAATTTCCCGCTGCCGGTCATTACCACGTTCATGTCCACGCCGGCCCGGGAGTCCTCGTCGTAGCAGAGGTCGAGGGTGGGCACGCCGTCCAGAATCCCCACGCTGGTGGCGGCCAGGTAATCGGTCAGCGGCATGCGGGGCAGGATCTTCGCGTCCACCAGTTGCTTTAGGGCCAGGGCCAGCGCCACGAAAGCTCCGGTAATGGCGGCGGTGCGCGTGCCACCGTCGGCCTGGAGCACGTCGCAATCGAGCACCACGGTGCGCTCTCCCAGGGCTGCCAGGTCGGTGACCGCGCGCAGGCTGCGGCCGACCAGCCGCTGGATCTCGTGGGTGCGCCCCGAGATCTTGCCGCGAGCCGCCTCCCGAGGGGTGCGCTCGACCGTGGAGCGCGGCAGCATCGAGTATTCGGCCGTGACCCAGCCGCTGCCTGCGCCTCGCAAGAAAGCCGGCACCGTGTTGTCCAGGGTGGCCGCGCAGATCACGCGTGTATACCCCACCTCGATCAGCGTCGACCCTTCCGCCGGCAGCAGGTAATTGGGCGTGATGCGAATGGGACGGGCTTGATGGGGAAGTCTTTGGTCGGGGCGCATAAAGAAAAGACGGGCAGCCTCAACCCTTCATTATGGCGTAGAACAACCACATCACGAGGGCCATGGCTAGGATCAGCCAGAAAATGCACCCGATCTGGCGGGCGCGATTGGTTTCGCGCTTCTTCTTGGCTCTGGCCGGTTTAAACCTGGACATGGTCGCTTGACACTGAAGGCTGAAAGCTGACCGCTGATCGCTCGAAGCTCCATCCTATCACGCGAGGTGGCGGACCACCTGCTGGAAGAAGGCGCGAAGCGCTCGCAGGCTGGGTGTTCGGAGATCGGGAAAGAGGAGGGCGACCACCGCTCGCCCCCGGCGCTCCAGGGCCAGCTTGGTCGCCAGCCACTGGGCGCGGTGATAGTCGGGCCGGTAGCCGGCCGGGCCGAAGGTAGTCTGCCGGCGGGCCAGCAGCACGATCGAGAAGCAGCGGCCGTGACCGATGATCATTTCATGATAGGAATGATTCATAGCCGGGCCTTCATAGACGTCCGTGGAGAGGCCCAGGCGGTCGCCGAACGCGGAATCGGCGGCTGCGCGCAGCAGCTCGTGCAGGCGGCGCCCGGCGGCCCGGTAGCGCAGGTCGCCGTAAAAGGTCAGCTCGGCATATTCGATTCTTTTTTCCGCGCGCAGCCTTTGAATGGCGCGAGCCAGGACCTCGGCGGCGCCCGCGCGCGGCGGCCCCAGATCCTGGGGCGTCAGCAGCCTAGCCGTGACGAGAGAATCGTAGTGCAGGGTGATCCCGCCGGGAGCGTTGGCCCGATAGCGTGTCCGGGCCAGCGCTCGCCATTCCCTGGTGCGCTCGACGCTCCCTGCCTTGCAGGCCCGGGCGTAGAGGGTATTGGTGATCTGCTTGTAAAGCTCCACGCTGGGCTGGGTGACGAAATTCATCTTCCGCAGCCAGCCCATCCCGAACACCGCGTAATGCAAGAACTGCATGTACTTGGAGAGCGGCGTCCCGGCGGCGACATCCAGTACGGCGAGCGGGTAGCCCTGCTCGCGCAGGTGCTTTACGATCGCGGGCTCGATGTTTTGGCAGCCCGCAGCCTGGACCGCCCAGAAAACCCGGTCCTCATCGGGATGCCGGGCGGGCAACCGGAGAGGCGGCTGCACCACCTCCGCAGGAAAGATCTTGATACCCAGTTGCTCGCTCTTGCCCAGGCTCTCTTCGAAGTCCTGCTTGCTCCAGATGCCCGCACCGCGCCACTGGCGCGGCAGCAGCAAAGTCACCTTGTCGCGGGATTCCAGCCCGTTGCTGTGCAGGAATGCGGCCAGCCGCAACGCATATTGAATCTCGTCGCCGGTCAAGACAGCGGCCGCCATCCAGGCATCCAGGTCCACACCGTTCAGGGCCAGGGGGTAAAGGCTGCCGCGGGTGAGCGGCCCGCTATGGCGGCCGGCGGTGGTGTTGTCGTTGTCGAGTTGCAGCTCGATTCGCTGGTAGCCGCGAGGAGCCGCAAACTGGTCGAGCAGCGATCCGGGCAAAGTCATATAAACGAAATTCGCGGTGCTCGGAATCCGGTTTTTCTGAAACAACAGGTGCAGCTTTTCCAGGTTGATTACCGGCTCGTAGGAGGTCATGCCCATGGCCATCCCCACCACCAGGGTTTGGCTGAGGGCGCGGCGCAGGGGCACGCCGCCTCTGGTTAACTGGGCCAGGATGGCTTCGAACTTTGCCGGATCGGTGGAGTCCAGCACGAAGACGCGGACGCCGCCGTTGAGCAGGCCCATGGCGCCGTACATTGCTTTGTCTTCGGCCGATCCCCCCATGCCGGCCCAAACCAGGTTCCGCAACGCGACGCCATGTGCGGCGCGGATGCCGGCGCGAATCTCCTCCACCTCGCGCCGGATCAGGGCCGGCCACTCGGGATGCTCCCCCGCCTGCCAGGAGAGCTCGAGCACGCCCAGGGAATTCTTCGTCACCCGGCCCCGCTCATCGACCTCCATGCCGATCCCGACCAGCGGGTCGGTCTCGGCCTTGATCGAGCGCAGGCCCTTCGCTCGCGCGAGCTTCACCAGCCGCTGCGCGCGCTCGAGCGCCCGGTCCCGGACCAGCGCCTGGTAATGCCTGTCAGTATGGTGATTGAACAGGGAGAGAGTGAGTTGAGGAGTGAGCATGGGGTCCGGGGTGAAGGACTAGAATGCCACAGAGACACAGAGACACAGAGCGAAAACAGTCTTCTCTGTGTCGCTGTGTCTCTGTGGCATTCTTTCTTTGTCAGCCGTCGAGATCGATCTCTGCGTGCTGGATGCAGGCATAGGGATACACGGCCACTCGGGCGTCTCCCTTATGACGCGCCAGCAGCAGATTCGTCACCTCGTCCCAGCTCCAGGCGAATTGCGTGCCCTTGGGGAACTTGTCCTGCTGCTGCTTCTGAAAATATTGCGAATACACAATGAGCTGGCCCTTGGCGGTCTCCCCGGGCCGCCCGCCGGCGGTCTGCCAATAGGTTTTCCCGCCGGCGCCGGAGGTCCGCTGGTTGAGGAAGTGCCAGGCGCTGAGGCCCTGGGGGTGCTGGATGACGAGCACCGCCGTGCCGCCGTCGCGCACGGAGCGGGTGAACCACCCCAGGGCGTGCGTGGCCTGGGTGTTCTGCGGGTAGCCGTTGGCCACCACGATGTCGGCATCCTTAAAGGTGGGGGTCCGGTAGTGCTTGTTGGCCATGCGCACCGCGGCGTGGTGGGCCTGCTCGATGTCGCCGGCGAAGACGTCGCAGACCTTGCGGCGGCTGTTGATGACGATCTGGACGCTGAAATCCACCTGGGCCAGCTTGGCCGCTTCCACCATGTCCCGGCGTATGTCGTTCTTGAAGGTCTTGACCTGGCCGGTGGTCTTGTTGTTGCGG
>JACQDI010000295.1 GCA_016201195.1 Acidobacteriota bacterium
ACAACGAGGTTTCCGCCTATCCATGGGCGGCGCACTACGTGCCGGTTCCGGGCAAGCGGACGACCCTGGTGCGCGAGCTGTTCGAGGATCTGGGGGTGCTCCGCGGCGGCAAGTGGGAGGAGCGCTACTTATGCTTTTCTCCGCAGGAGCGGCTGTTTCTGTACGGCCGCTGGCAGGAAGGAATCGATCCTGCCACTGGCCTGAGCGCCCGCGACCGCGAGCAGTTTCGGCGCTTCGAGGAGCGCATGCAGGAATTCCGGTCGCTGGGGCAGTTCACCATTCCTGTCGAGGACGGCGCGAAGGCCTCGGCGCTCGACGGGGTGTCCATGGCGGAATGGCTGCGCAACGAGAAGTTCGATTCGCCCTACCTCGACTGGTACGTCAACTACGCCACGCGCGACGACTACGGCGCGCTGACGTCGGACGTGTCGGCCTGGGCGGGGATCCATTACTTCGCGTCGCGCGAGCCGGACGAAAAAGGCCCGCTCACCTGGCCGGAGGGAAACGGCTGGATTGTCAAGCAGCTTCTCGCGCGGCTGAGACCGTTTGTCCGCACCGGCGCGGTGGTCTGGCGCCTGGAGCAGCGGGGCACGCGCTGGCGCGTTTTAACCGAGGCTGCCGAGTACCTCGCTGAAGCAGTAATCTTCGCCGCCCCGACGTTCCTGGCGCCTTACCTGATGGACAACGTGCCGCCGGTTCGCCGCTTCGAGTATTCACCCTGGCTGACGGCGAACCTGACGCTCGACCGGCTCGCCCGTGAATCCGGTCTAGAACCAGCCTGGGACAACGTAATCTACAACTCGCCCGGGCTCGGCTACGTGGTGGCCACGCACCAGACACTGCGCACGCGCGTGGAACGCACGGTGTGGACCTACTACCGCGCGCTCGCCCAGGGGCCGCCGGCGGAGAATCGCCGCCTGCTGCTCGAGAAAGACTGGGGCTACTGGAAGGAGGCCATCCTCAACGACCTGGCTCGGGCGCACCCGGACATTCGCGCCTGCGTATCGCGCATCGACATCATGCGCCTGGGCCACGCCATGATCCGCCCGACGGTGGGCTTCCAGTTCTCGGAGGACCGCCGCCGCGTGGCCGACCGTGCCGGCGGGCTGTTTTTCGCCAACTCCGACGTCAGCGGAATCTCGATCTTCGAGGAGGCGCAATACCGCGGCGTGAAGGCCGCGGAGCGGGCGCTCAGGCGGTTGGGCGGTGGCCGGTGAGTGACAAGCGCAAAGCAGGATCAGTCGGTGTAAAAGTGCGGCATCAATGCCGGCTCCGGAATAAAACGGAGCGATTGCCGATGGATTGCCCGCAAGGTTCCCCTGTCGAGTTCATCGTGAAGAACGATCGTAAGGTCTGCCGGCTTCCGTCAACGAGAACTCGTCGGAGCTTGAGGTGGCTGCCCCGCTGGGAGATCTTCTGAAAGCCAAATCCAGAAAGGATGCCGAGCACCTCGGCGCCCGACAAGGCCCGCAGCTTGGGCATCAGGCAACTGCTTCCAGTTCCATGGTGGCCAGGATTGTTGGGTCCTTTGCCAATCCGAGTTCAGCGAGTTCTTCCCCTTCCAGGTGCAGCGCGATGGCTTGGCGGATATTGAGGGCCAGTTCGTCAAGCGACCGAGCCTGGGTGACAACGGGCAGGTCCAGACATTCAGCGACATACTGTTGGTCACCGCGAAAAATGCGCACGTGGATAATCTTTTTCACTGCCTCAGTCTCAAACACTACTGTACCGGCCTCGGGGCGGCGCGTCAAGGCTACAATCCGCGCAGAGAATCTGGAAGGATGAAGCCGCCGGACCTAAGTCGTAGGTCCCTGCCCACAGCAGGCGTGGTCCTGCGTTACCCTTTCACCAGGTCTTTGCGCTTGAGGCGGAGCTTGCTCGAGTCCGTTCCGGATATGACGTAATACCACTCAGCAAAACGGCTGCTCAGCTCGCGCGCGATCTTCTCACCGTTGCCGGCCGAGCCAGAGTACTTGACCTCACGCGCAGGGTCGTAGGTGACAGTGACGAACAGGTAACGGTTCTCGCCCGGCCCCGGGATCTTCTTGGCCTCGGTGGTCTGGCCGGATACGACCTCCCCGAAGCGCAGGGTGTAGGTTAGTCCGTTGGCCGTCTCCACCTGCAACTCGCCTTCCTTCGAGAGCAGCCGCCCGTCGGGGGTGATGAAGAAACCTTTCTGCCGCAGGGAAAGCATCGACTCCATGGAGATCTGCACGCGGCCCGACCGGAGCGAATCGGTGAGCGTAGGCGGCTTGGGTTGTACTCCGGCGATCTTCAGGTTTGCAAGCGTGGCCGCGAGCGCGTGGATGGCGGCCAGATTGGGCTTGTCAGCGCCTTGCATCGCCCACTTGTCGTTCTCGTGGTTGAGCACCACCGTTTCGGTGTTTTCCACGCGCCCCA
>JACQDI010000249.1 GCA_016201195.1 Acidobacteriota bacterium
CCGCCGTTGGAGGGCCACCCGGTGCCGAACAGCTCGGCCGCGCGCCAAGTGTGCGTGGAGGCCTGCAACCCCAGGAAATCGTGGCTGCGCACGAACAGCGGATTGGTGCGGATGATCTGGGAGCCGGGCGGAGCATAATAGATATAGCTAAAACCTACAAGGGTGTCCCGCAGGATTGGCGCCAGCAAGCCGCGGATTTCCTTGAGCTTCTCCGGTTGGCCCCCGGCCTTGTCCACCACCTGCCGCAGGTTCAGCGTGCGCTGCGACTCGATGTGTTTCTCGGTCCAGTAGCCGAAGGAGAACGAGTTTTTCTCGATGGTGGTGAGGGTGGTGCGCGGCAGGCGAATCTCGGCGATACGGGCGGCCAGGCGGTTGGCCATGGCCACATTGAGCTTCTCGCCGCGGGACACGCTCTCCAGGTGGTCGGCCAGGTCGAACAGGGTCTTGAGCGACACCAGGCGCTGGGTCTCGAACAGCGAGCTCAACTCGCCCGCAACCTGGCGGTGGGTCTCCTGGTCGGAGGGCCGCGCCGGGCCGGCCAGCAGCTCCAGCATGCGGTCCTGCGGGGAGGCGTCCTCGCGCGAGCCGGTGGCGGCGAGCAGCGCGCGCACGCCGCTGCGCCCGGCGTCAAACAGCTCCCGGTCGTTTTTCACCGATCCGAACAGCCCGACGATGCTCCTGAAGCTGGGGTCGGCTTGCGCCTCGGGGATCTGCCCCTGCCGGTTCAAGATCTGCCAGAGGCTGACCAGCGCCTGGAGGGTCCCCACATTGTCGGCGCGATGGCCGGGGTCCTTGATCTTGCTCAGCGCCGCCGCCGTATCCATGAACGCCAGGATCGCCTCGTCGCTCACTGTCGGGGCGTCGTTAAAGATCGGGTATTGCGCGCCGTACTGGCGGTATTCAAACGCGAGCCGACTGACGGTGCCTGTCTTGAGCGGCGTCTTGCGGTTGCGGTCAATGTCGCTGATGGCCATGAAGACCTTGAGCGGCTCATTCTCGACGGACTTGCGGCAGAGGGCGAAAAGCGCCTCCACCACGTCGTCGGGCGCCTTCCAGGTGGTAGCCGCGCGGGTCAGCTTGCCGTCGTACTTCCCGTGGGGGTGCTGCACGAAAAGCTGCTTCCAGGGTTCCAGGCCCCCCGGGATATGCGGCGCGCCGCCGGCGTCGACACGCAGTCGCGAGGTGAGCAGCATCATATCGGCGTTGGAACGGAACACGGGCCGCGCCGGGCCGGGGCTGGTGATGCGCCCGCGCACGGCCATATAGAAGCGCTTCATGCGCGCCGGCTCCGTGAAATAATCCTTGAGCGCGCCGCGGGTGCGGGAGAGGGCGTCGAAGTAGCTGGCCATCCACCCGTCGTCCTTGGAGATCAGCTTCTCGATGAACTCGGCGCCCTTGTCGGGCGGCGCACCCACCATCTCCGTCCACATGGCCGCCGTGCGCTCGGCGCCGGGCACGGTGATTTTGCCGTTCTTCAACTCAAACCGAGCGCCGAAAAAATCGAGCACGTGGGCAAAAGCCTTCCAGCGCTCCATGGGAAAGGCCTTGCGCAGCCCCTCAGAGGTGACCGGATCGAGCTTGGAGAAGGCCAGGTACAGCCTGGCCATGGCCGGGTCGGCAATGAACGCGTCAATGAACGGGGTTTGCCTGCTCTTCTCCGTGCTCAGCCAGTAGTTCGGGCCGAACATGACCGGCACCTTGGTGGACTTGTAGTCGTAGCGGAAGGGCTGGCTCTTGCGCAGGGCGTCTTCCAGGTCCGCCAGGGGGAAGCCGGAATCGATGGTCAGAAACGCCCGCGAGGCGTTGACTGTCTCGAGCACCGCGTCCTCGCCGCAGCCGTTGCGCAGCCGGTACCCGAGGATCTTGATCAACTGGCCGGTTTCGTTGGATTCGCAGGTGGTAATGTTGATGACTTGGCCACTGCCGGCCAATTGCTCCAGCTCGCGAGCCTGGGAGAGGTAGCGATTGACCAGCTTCAGGTACTCGGTCTGCTCCAGGGCTTCATTGCTGTGAGAGGCCTGGTAGCCGTTGGTGATGATGTTGCGGGAGAGGGCGGGCAGCAGGTCGGTCGCGCTCATGTCGCTGGACAGAGCGGCCATGCGCTGGAAGGAGCGCAGCGGCCCGGGGATC
>JACQDI010000250.1 GCA_016201195.1 Acidobacteriota bacterium
CGTGCTCGACGATCAAGGTTCCCGTGGCCCTGGCCGCCCTGAACGAGGGGATCATCAGCCTGCATACCAAGCTGCGCCTGGGCAAACAGTGGTACATGAGTCTCACCGATGCCTTGGCCATCTCCAACAACGTGTTCTTCGCGCGGCTGGGGGAGGCGCTGGGGTTCCAGCGGGTGCGCCAATATGCCCGGCTGTTCGGCTTTGGCGAGAAGGCGGGCTGGAACATCCCTGGCGAGCAGTTGGGAACCTTCCCCGAGGCCCCGCCGAAGTTGGGCGGCGTGGGCCGGCTGACCAGTTTCGGCGAA
The DNA here is from genome assembly GCA_016201195.1 of Acidobacteriota bacterium. Lineage (GTDB taxonomy): Bacteria > Acidobacteriota > Terriglobia > Bryobacterales > JACQDG01 > JACQDI01. The sequence continues at coordinate 306 of JACQDI010000250.1, forward strand.
GAGATCGCCGCCACCCCGCTCCAGCAGGCGGCCTTTGTCTCCTCGCTGGCCAACGGAGGCACGCTCTACTACCTGCAATACCCGCGCACCGAGGAAGAGAGCACCCAGTTCGTTCCCAAGGTGAAACGGCGCCTGGATATCGGCCCGCTGATTCCCAACGTGCTGCCCGGCATGATGGCGGCGGTCGAGCGCGGCACGGCGCGGCGGGCCTACGACCCGGCGGACCCGATCCTCGGCAAGACCGGCACCTGCAGCCAGGACGGGGCGCGGCTGGGATGGTTCACCTCTTATAATGACCTGGGGAACAAGCTGGCCGTGGTGGTGCTGCTGCGCGGCGGGCGCGCGACCTTCGGCCCCCGCGCCGCCGAGGTGGCCGGCCACGTCTACAAGAGCCTCACCGAGAAGAACTACTTCGCCGCCCAGCGCTCGCTGCCTCCGGCCGCCCTCATCGCCGGGGATAGCTGTTGCTCGAGATAGCAGGTTTCAGGTGCCAGGTGTCAGGTGTCAGTGACATCATCCGTGGCCTCAGGGCTGACACCTGAAACCTGACACCTGGCGCCTATGGGCTTCATCCGCATCCTCCCCGACCAGGTCGCGAACAAGATCGCCGCCGGCGAGGTGGTCGAGCGGCCGGCCTCGGTGGTCAAGGAGCTGCTCGAGAACTCGCTTGACGCGGGCGCCTCGCGGGTGCGCATCGAGGTGGACGCCGGCGGCAAGCGCCTGATTCGCGTCACCGACGATGGCGCGGGGATGCTGCGGGATGACGCGCTGCTCGCCTTCGAGCGCCACGCCACCAGCAAGCTCCGCGACGTCGCCGACCTGCTCTCGATCTCGACGCTGGGCTTCCGCGGGGAGGCGCTGCCCTCCATCGCCTCGGTCGCCCGCCTCCAGCTCGACACCCGCTCGAACCGGGAACAGACCGGCACGCGCCTGGAGATCGCCGGCGGCAAGCTGCTCACCGTGGAAGAAGTCGCGCTCGAGCCGGGCACGGCGCTCACCGTGCGCGACCTGTTCTTCAACGTGCCCGCGCGGCGGAAGTTCCTGCGCTCCGAGCAGACCGAGCTCGCCCACATCGCCTCGCTCGTCACCCATTACAGCCTGGCCCATCCCGACAAGACTTTTTCCCTCGGCACGCCGCGCGGCGAGCTGCTGCACGTTACGCCGGTCGAGACCCTGCGCGAGCGCGTGTTTCAGGTCTTCGGCACCGAGACGATCGAGGAGCTGGTGCCCCTGGGCGAGTGCCAAAAACAACTGCTGGCGCCGCCGGGCGCCGAGGACGAGGAGCCGTCGCAGAAGACGTTCCGCCTCGCCGGCTTCGTCTCCCGGCCCCAGGTGCAGAAGCTGAACCGCAATTCGATCTACATTTTTGTCAACCGCCGGCTGATCCGCGACCGGCTGCTGCTGCACGCCCTGTCGAGCGCGTATCACAACCTGATGCCCGGCGGCTGCTACCCCTTCGCGCTGCTGTTTCTGGAGATCCCATTCGAAGAGGTGGATGTCAACGTCCACCCGTCGAAGACCGAGGTGCGCTTCCGCCACCAGTCGTTCGTGCACGACTTCCTGCGCGACGCGGTGCGGGAACGGCTGGTCGAAAGCAAGCCCATTTCGACGTTCCCCGTTTCGCCGCCCCAGCCGGCGGTGAACATTCCCTACTCGGAAGCCTCGATGCTGCTGATGGAATCCGACGCCGCCCTGCCGCCCTCTGACTTTGCGCTGAAGCCCGAGCCCGGGCCGTCCCCGCGCCTGGATTTTTCCTCAGCTCCACCGATCGATTTCAGCCCAAAGGATGCCCCTCCCCTGCCGTCACCACCGCCCGAAGCTTCGCCGCCGATCGAGTCCCTGGGTTCGGTGGGCGAGCTGCGCCCCCTCGGCCAGGTCCGGGACAGCTTCATCGTCGCCGCCGGCGCCGACGGCCTGTGGATCGTCGACCAGCACGTTGCTCACGAGCGCATCCTGTTTGAGAAGGTGCTGCGCGAACGCTCCCAGGGCGCGGTCGAGCGCCAGCAGCTCCTGATGCCGATGGTCCTCCGGCTCACCCCCGAGCAGCAGATTAACTTTCCCCGCCTGGCCGAGGAGCTGAGCGCCGCCGGCTTCGAGATCGAACCCTTCGGCCGCGGCACGGTGGCGGTGAAGGCCGCTCCCGCCGGCCTCGCCGCGGACCAGATCGAGAAGATGCTGCACGAGATCCTCGACACGCCCGAGAGCGAGCTGCGCAACCTCACCCCCGACGACGTGCGGCGCAAGGTGGCCGCCTCCATCGCCTGCCACGCGGCCATCAAGATCAACACTCCGCTCGAGCCGCGCAAGATGCAATGGCTGCTCGAGGAGCTGGCCAAGACCGACTGCCCCATGAGCTGCCCCCACGGCCGCCCCATCGTTCTGCGCTACAGTATGAGGGAGATTCTGAAGGCTTTTCATCGGACTTGAGCCGCGATACACTGAGTGTATGGGCGTCGAAGATCTTCTGAAGGGCAAGCGGGAGGAGATCCTTCGCATCGCCGCCCTTTATGGGGCGCGTAATGTGCGTGTCTTCGGTTCAGTAGCGCGGGGCGAGGCGGGCCCGGACAGCGACCTGGATCTGCTGGTGGAAATGGCGCCGGGACGAAGCCTGCTCGACCTCATTGCGGTCGAGCAGGACCTGGAGGATCTGCTGGGTCGCAAAGTGGACGTTCTCACCGAAGCCGCAGTCAGCCCGTACATGCGCGAGGCTGTCCTGAGGGAAGCAGTCCGTTTGTGAAGGGCGACCTCACCTACCTGCGGCATATCCTGGATGCCATCGAGAGGATTGAAGCGAACGCATCCATACCGAGTAGTCAACGATAGGAGAAAGCGTGTATGGCAAGCCTAACCGAAGACATGAAGCGGGTCATCCGCGAACAACGGCTTGGCTATGTCGCCACTGTCTGTCCGGATGGAACTCCCAACTTATCTCCAAAAGGGACAACAACCGTGTGGGATGATGACCACTTAGTTTTTGCCGACATTCGCTCCCCAAGAACGATTGCGAATCTGAAACAGAATCCTTCAATCGAGATAAATGTTGTTGACTGGTTCACTCGCAAGGGATACCGCTTTAAGGGAATCGCTACAGTGATTGAATCCGGCTCGCTATTTGACGAACTCGTCTCGTTCTACGAGCAGCAAGGGCTATTTGACGCTCCGCGCCGAATCCAAACTATTGTAATGGCGAAAGTTCAACGGGCTTTACCGCTTATTTCGCCTGCATACGACCGGGAAGTCACGGAGGACCAAGTGCGAACTCATTGGGAAGACTACTATCAGCAAATACGAGGGGGTAAATGAGCAAGGCAGATACTGCCGCCCAACAAAAACAAGCGCTTGCAGCCGACCGCACTTTCGTGCGGCGGGAATTGGCGGCCCGCGCTGCGCCCAGTTGATAAAATGAAACTGTCCGGCCATGCTCCTGGAACCACTCACTGTCTGTCCTGCCGCGCAGGAGATCCACCGTCTGATCCGCCGGGAGATTGCGCCCCACTTGCCCGAGTTCGCCCGCTGCCACTCGACGGCGGAGCTGCGCGCGCACGCCGTCTATCAAGCGCTCGAGCCCGCCATCCGCAAGGTTCTCGAAACCCCCGACACCGGTGATTTCGCGCCCGCGCAGGCGCCCGCCAAGCCCCGCTACCGCATCCTCGCCTGGAACATCGAGCGCGGCATCGAGCTGGACGGCCAACTGGAAGCCTTCCGCTCGCACCAGTACCTAAAGTCGTGCGACGTGCTTCTGCTCACCGAAGCGGATGTGGGCATGGCGCGCTCCGGCAACCGCGCTGTCGCCCAGACTCTGGCGCGCGAGCTGGGCCTCGACTACGCGTTCGTCCCGTGCTATCTCAACCTGGCCAAAGGCGCTGGGGTCGAGAACGACGCGCCCGGAGAAAACGACCTAGGCCTGCACGGGAACGCGATTCTGAGCCGGTATCCGATCTGCAACGTGCGCCCCATCCATCTGAAGAACGGCCGCGACAAGATGGCCGGCCGGGAAAAGCGCCTGGGAGGCCAGACGGCCATTGCCGCCGAAATCGAGTTTCCGAATTACCGCCTGACGGCCGCCTCCGTTCACCTCGACGCCCAGTCCACCCAGCGACACCGGCGCGACCAGATGCAGGATGTGCTGGACGCCATCGGCGCCCAGAGCCCGGTCATCCTCGGCGGCGACTGGAACACCACCACTTACAACTCGTCGCGCGCTTTCGCCGCCATCCTGGGCTTCTGGCTGCGGGTCTTCCTGGGAGTGGACAACGTGATCGACAACCACTACCTCCACCCCTACCACCGATTCGAGAAGGAGCTGTTCGCCCTGCTCGAACAGCGCGGCTTCGATTACCGCAACTCGAACCGCATCGGCGAGTACACCATCTCCTACAGCGTGGACGACCAGCGCACGCGCCAGAACCTGGGCGAGTGGGTGCCCGCGTTCTGCTTTCCTTTCATCCGCTGGTCGCTGCGCCACCACGGCGGCAAGTGCCCGCTGAAAATCGACTGGTTCGCCGCCCGCGGCCTGCGCTGCGAAAACCCGGCGGTCATTCACGATGTGCGGGAAGGCCGCGCCGTGCCGCTATCAGACCACGACGCCATCGGCGTCGACGTCGTGGTTCTGGCACGAGTGTAGGGCGTCCTCCTTCATAGGTGTTAACTTTCGCTGTTAGGGCTAGGACATGGGAAGAAGAAGACCGAGTAGAGGACTCGGCCGATGAG
>JACQDI010000277.1 GCA_016201195.1 Acidobacteriota bacterium
CCGCGCCAGCGGCCGGCTGCCTCCTCGACGCCCGCGGGACCCGCGCCGCCGCCGGTGGTGACCGCACCGGCCCCCACCCGCAGCCCTGACGCTGCCCCGCAGTTGCGGCCGGCATTCACCGCCGCCCAGGAAAAAGACCTGCGGCAACGCATCGACCGCAGCCTGGTCGCGGCCGAGCGCGCCCTCAAGCACGCCGCGAAGCTGCCGCCCGATCAGGAGCGCTCTGCCGCCGCGGTCCGAGTGCGGGCCTTCCTCGACCTGGCCCGGGAGGCTCGCCAGCAGGGGGACCTGGAGCGGGCCCGCAGCTTGGCCGAACGCGCGGAATTCCTGGCCGCCGACTTGGCTCGGGTCTCCAAATAAACCGTGCTCTCCTTCGGCACAGCTCCTCTGGTCGGACTCGACATTGGCTCCGCCACCGTCAAGGCGGTGGGGCTGCGCAAAAAGAACGACCGGCTGCTGGTCGAGCGGGCGGCCATCGCCGCCATGCCGGACGGCGCCGTCTCCGGCGGCGTCTTCACCGACCCTCCCGCGGTCGCGGAGTGCATCCGCCGGCTCTGCCGCGATCACGGACTGCGCGGCAAGCAGGTGGCGGTGGGGCTCGCCGGCGAGGATGTGTTTCTGACCCGGCTCAAGCTGGAGCGAAACTCCAAGACTACCATCGAGGCCCAGGTGCGCGAGGAGGCAGCCCGCGTGGCGCCCTTCCCCCTGGACCAGGCGCCCCTCGATTTTCAAGTGCTCGAAACCTTCTCCGATTCCCAGTGGGTGGATGTGCTGGTGGTGGCAGCCAAGCCGGGGAAGATCGAACGCTTGCAGGCCGTGCTGCAGCGCGCCGGCAAAACCCCGGTGGTGGTGGACTCGGCGGCTTGCGCTCTGGCCAACGCCTACGAGTTGAACTATGAGCCGGCGCCAGCCGACCTGGTGACCCTGCTCCACCTGGGGGCCGCGGGCATGACCGTGTGCATCGTCCGCGGCGCGACCCCCGTGCTGGCCAAAGACCTGCCCCTGTCTGGTATCCAGCAGGCCAGCGAGGAGTTGACCCTGACCGACCGCATTGGGATACACCTGGAGAAGGTCTTCGAACAGATGGATGAAATCGCCGACGAGCGACCGCTTGAGCCCCGCTCCAGCCAGATCCAGAAGTTACTGCTGTCCGGGGGCGGGGCGAGGCTGAAAGGTCTCGCCCCGATGCTGAAGAGCCGTATTCGTCTTCCCTTCGAGGAGATGAACCCGTTTCGCAAGATTGAATTTGAAAGCCCGGAGGCGCTGAGCCTGCTGGTGTGGGATGAGGCGCACGCCATGCCGGTGGCGGTGGGACTGGCCCTGAGGGGTTTCGATGCTGCGCCTTAACCTGCTGAAGTCGGCGTCCCCGCCCGCCGCCCGCGGAGCGTTCTCGACTCGACGGGAAGTTTGGATGGGGGCAGTGCTGCTGGTGGCGGGAGGCGCTCTGCTGTTCTATCTGGCCTCACAGCGCACTGTGGTCCTGGCGCCGGCGCCGGCTGCGCCGAAGAAATCGGAAGCAATTCCCCCGCCTCCGCAACCCGGGCCCGAGGCCCAGACTCCGCCTGCGCCGGTGGGGACTCCCAAGACCGGGCCGCCGGCCGCAGCCCCTAAGGTGGAGCCGGCTCCCAGCCCCACAGCCAAGAAGACGGCCCCGGCGCCGCCCACCAAGACCGAGCCTCCGGCCGCGGTCGCCAAGGCACAGGCGCTGGCCGGCCCGGGAGCGCCGTTCCAGTTGACCGAAGTCTCCATTCAGCAGCAGAAGGACGCCCTGATCCTGCTCGCCCGCATCGGCCCCGGCGACTGGAAGTATCAGACCATGAGACTGGACAATCCCAACCGGCTGGTCGTGGACCTATCCAACTGCCGGCTTGCTGTTCCATCCAGTCTATACTCGCGTACGGTGGAGCATCCCAAGGTGAAACGTGTAAGGATGAGCCAGTTTCGGCTGGATCCTCCGCTGACGCGCATCGTGCTGGACGTAGCCGAGTTCCCCCGCTACCAGATTCGTCCCGACACGCAAGGCCTCGAGATTAAAGTTCTGGACGGCCAGCCGTGAACGGCGAGCGTCTGGGACGCCTTCGGGACCTGCTGGTCGAGGCGCGGGTCGAAGGCTTAATTGTTTCCGCGCTTCCCAATATTCGTTACCTGACCGGGTTCACGGGCAGCAATGCGCTGGCGCTGGTGACTCGGGACGACACGGTGTTCTTCACCGACGGGCGCTACAAGGTGCAGGCCAGCCTGGAGGTACGAGGGGCCAAGGTGATTGTTGCCAAAGCATCCCTGGTCCGGGCCCTGATGGGGTCGGTGAAGCGGCGCGGGCTGCGGCGGCTGGCGTTCGAACGCCGGCGCGCCAGCTTCGAGCTGTATGACACACTGCGCCGCGGTCTGAAAGGCTGCCGGTTGCAGCCACTGGCGGGCGCAGTCGAGAAGTTGCGCGCGGTGAAAAGCGCCGCCGAGATTGCGATCATCCGCCGGGCCGCGGAATTGAACTCGAAGGTGTTCGAGACCTCGCTCCGAGAGATCCGCCCCGGGCGGGCAGAAGCCGAGGTCGCCGCGCGTATCGAATACAACATGCGGAAGCTCGGCGCCGAGAAGCCCGCGTTTGAAACCATTGTTGCCTCCGGCGCGCGGTCCGCTCTGCCCCACGCGCGGCCGACGCATAAATTATTGACAGAAAAAGAGCTTATCATCATTGACCAAGGTGTTATACTAGACGGATATTCGAGCGATATGACCCGGACGGTGGCCGTGGGCGATTTAGGCCGGCGAGCCAAGCGAGTCTATCAAGCAGTGCTCGAGGCGCAGTTGGCTGCCATCGCGGCCGTACGGGCTGGCGTGAAGGCCCGCGACGTTGATCGGCAGGCTCGAATAACCCTCGAGAAGCATGGTCTGGAGGAGACGTTCGTCCACTCCACCGGCCATGGGGTGGGCTTGGAGATCCACGAGGCCCCGCGGCTGGGGCGCAGCGAGAAAGTTAGGCTGGAGGCCGGCATGGTGATCACCATTGAGCCGGGCGCGTACCTGGGGGGATTCGGAGGGGTGAGAATCGAGGACATGGTCGTGGTGACCGAGCGCGGCTGTGAGGTGCTGACCCCCACCCCGAAAGATCTGCGCGTGCTATGAACCTGAAAGAGATTAAAGAACTTATCGATATGCTGACGGAGAAGGACGTTGCCGAGTTCGAGCTGGAGCGAAGCAATGAACGGATCCGCATCCGCCGGGCCACCGC
>JACQDI010000278.1 GCA_016201195.1 Acidobacteriota bacterium
GGCTGGAAGGTCTTGCCGTCATCACGCGAGTATTCGGCGGCAACCGCGCTCCCCCGGCGGGTGAGCCGTAGGGTGATCGGCAGCTTGATCTCGGCAGCAGGGAAGGTCCCTTCCGATGAAACCGCTTCCGCGATCGTGTCACGCCACGAACGACCCAGGGCACGATCCGGGACCAGAACGACGTAGCGGGATCGGGCGTCGAGCGACTCCCGCAGCTCCAGCCCCGCCGCATCCCAGTGAACCTTGTACGGCCATGAGAGCACCTTGACGGTGACCTGGAAATCGCCGTCCACCTGCTGCCTCAGGAAGTAGTGCCCATCGGTACCGCGGTTACCCCAGCACCGGAGGAGGAGATGGCCGGTGGCCGGGTCGAACGCCGCCGATCCGGATTTCAGGCCCTCGTTCACGCTGCTCCCCGGCCAACCCTCGGGCACGGCGATCGGGATCGCCTGCAGGATCGCCCGCGCTCCTTCGTGGACCGGGCGCCTACCCGCGTTGCGAGGAGAATCCGAGGCGTAGATCGGCGCCACCGCATAGGTTTGGGGACGGCCGTTTACCAGTCCGGGACCGCGGATCGTATAGGAGTTCCCGGTCACGGGCTGGTCAATCAGCTTCCGCATCCGTGTGCGGTCGGTGCCCGATCGCTCATCAGGGAGACCCCGATAGATACGGATCGATCGGTCCTCACAGCCGATCGCGAGCAGTTGGCCGTCCGGAGAGAACGCGAGAGCATTGGCCACGTGGGCGACCTTCGGCAGCGCTGCCGGCTCCCACCGTTCTGCAAGGTCCCAAAGCCTTACGCTCTTGTTGGCGCCGAGCGACGCGAGGGGGTGGGTATCCCTAACCCCCGGTCGCGGCGGTGCTCGCTTGCTTGCGGCTCTCCCGCGATGGGGTGTGACGCTGTGACGGTGTGACGCCGCTTCTCCCCTCCTCCCTCTCGCGCTCTCTCCCCCCCGCCTATAACCTGTCTCCGACCCGCGCGATTACGGCGCGCATAGCGGCGGGGCGCAGCCTGGGCGTCACAGGCGCGTCGCCGTGCGGGCGAGAGGGGAGGTCGAGCGGCTGTCGTCTCACACGGAAGGGTTCCCTCGCCGCCGCTTCCCGCGCCGACGCCAATGCAACTTTCGCAACCAGGGCCATTTGAAAGTCGCGGAGTGAGATAAACTTTCCCCGAGGAAGTGACGGATGGGGTTGGGTAAGGGGGAAGCAGAAATGACCGGAACGTGTCGCCCGTTGATCGAACTGTTGGCCGAGGTGGAAGATCCGCGCAAGCCCAGGGGCAAGAGACATCCCTTCTCGGCCATCCTGGCCCTGGCGGTGGTGGCCACCCTGTGCGGCGCCAAGGGGTATAGCGCCATCGCCGAGTGGGGGCGCAACTATGGCGGCACTCTTGCCCTGGCCTTGGGCTTCACTCGCTCCAAGACCCCTTGTGCCTCCACCTTCTGCCTGGCCTTTCGTGCTCTGGATCGACTGGCCTTCGAACGCGCGTTGGCGGCTTGGGCAGAAAGTGCCCTTTGCGCCTCTCCGCTCCCGGAAGGAGAGAAGGAGGCGCTCGCCATCGATGGGAAGACGCTGCGCGGTTCGGCGCAGCAGGGAGCCCTAGACGTCCACCTCCTCTCCGTGCTCTCCCAGCGGCTGGGGTTGACCCTCTACCAGACTGCGGTCTCCGACAAGACCAATGAGATCGGGGCGATCCAAGAGGTGCTCGCCGCCCTGGTTTTGGAAGGGCGGGTAGTCACCATGGACGCCTTGTTGTGCCAGCGGGACGTGGCCAAGACGATCCGGGCCAAAGGGGGCACTACGTGATGGTGGTCAAGGAGAACCAGTTGGGACTTCACCGGAAGATCAAGATGTTGCTTACGCCCCCGGTGATTTCGCGGGTTCCGATCCGCAAGGCGGTGGAGAGGGAGGTCGGTCACGGCCGGATCGAGCGGCGGGAGTTGGTCTCAAGCCAGGTGCTGTCGGGGAGGAGTAAGTTTCCCGGGTTGGTGCAGATCTACCGGCTGGAGCGAGAGCGGGTGGAGAAGAAGACGGGGAAGCGAGAGGTGGAGGTGGAGTATGGGATCAGCAGCTTATCTGGGGAGGAAGCAGGGCCAGGAGAGCTGCTGAAGCTGCGGAGAGGGGAATGGAAGATCGAGAACCAATCCCACTATGTGCGGGACGTGACGTATTCAGAAGACCAATCGCAAGTAAGGGACGGGAGGGTGGCGCAGGTGATGGCGGCACTACGGAACGTGGCGATCGGGCTGATGCGGCGAGCGGGACGGGAGAACATCGCGGCGGGGACGCGCTATTATGCCGCGCGTCCCTGGGACGCACTCGCCCTCATTGGCCTCCCCGCGACTTTCAAATAGCCCTGTTCCGGATGCGCGGGATGAAGGGGTGAAGGGGTGAAGGGGTGAAGGGATGAGGGAGCGACAGGGCGAGGGAGCGAGCGAGGAGGGAGAACAGATGTTATTGGCAGGCAAGGTGATTCTGGTCACGGGAGGCGGGCGCGGCATCGGCGCGGCCATCTCGCGGGTGCTGGCGCGGGAGGGCGCGGCCGTCGCCGTCAACTACTCCACCAGCCAGGAGCGAGCAGAGCAAACCGCCCACGAAATTATCCAGGCGGGAGGGAAGGCGCTGGCGGCGCAGGCCGACGTGCGGGACGGCGCCGGCGTTCAGCGGATGATGGAGCAGGTGGTCGGCGCCTTCGGGCAACTGAACGGCGTCGTCAACAACGCCATCGCGGGACGCCAGGCACGCACGCTGGACGAAGCGAGCGACGCGGACTACGCTAACGCGTTCGGCTTCGGATGCCACCCGGTCCTCAA
>JACQDI010000305.1 GCA_016201195.1 Acidobacteriota bacterium
CCGGCGCATCACCGTCTCCAGCTCAATCTGTTTCCTGGCCAGCTCGCTCAACCGGCGGCGGTAGTGGTCCGACTGACGGACCAGCTCCGGGGAGCGGCGGTAGCTGCGGACGAACGTCGCCACCATGACCAGTGCGGCCGCAGCCAGAACAAAACCGGCCACGCCGGCGGTCACGTAAAACGGCCGGTTGCGGCCGAAGGGGCGAGAAGCGAGATTGAGAAAAACTTTCATTCGATTCCGAATCGCCTAATTCCCACTCAAGAACCCCCAGATGCCGGTGCTGTGAGCCTCTAGGATCCCAGCAGGGCCTTTCAGCGCTTCCGCTTCGTAGCCCAACTCCCGCCGGAACACCTCGTTGGCCAGCGGGAAGGCGTGGCCGAAGCCGGCCAGCACGAGCTTGGAAACCGGCGCGCCGAAGTTGTCGGTGACGTAAACGAAGGTCGGGTAGAGGTCAGCGGCCATCTCGCGGAGGCGGTCTTCGGTGAGGGTCTCGGGCGAAGCGCCGGCCGCCAGGCTGCGGACCAGCCGTACTTTCCCTTGGTCGACCACCACCAGACTCAGGCTATGTCCCGAGAGCTTGGCCAGCATGGTGACGCCGTGCTCGACAAGCAGGTTGAGGGCGGCGGCGACGGAAATGGAAACGTAGCCCGGCGCGAGCCCCAGCTTGCGCACCGCCGCCTCATATTGGGCGATGACCTCGGCCGGGGAAACGGCCACCAGGACGCTCAACTGCTTGGAGTCGGCGCCGCGCTGGATCTGGTAGGAGATGGCGGCCGTATCCACGTCGAACGGCACGGCCTTTTTCAGGCGCCAGCGGATCAGGGCCAGCCGCTCGGCGGCGTCGCCGGGCAAGGTTTCGAAATCGAGCACGGTGACCCGAGCGCAGTTGTCAGGCAGCAGCAGGGCGGCCTCCTTTTTGCGAAGCGGGCCGGCTTGGGCAAGGGCCTCACTGAACGCCCGATCCAGCTCCTCGGGGTTGCGCACATTCTCGCGGATGGGGGACGGATCGACCGCGCCAGGAGCGAGCGGCGAAAAGATCACAGTTTCAGGAATGCGGCTCTTGGGGGTCAGCTTGGCCAAAGACACACCGGCTTCGCTGACCTAGAAGATCAGCGACGGCAGTGGATCTCTCAACCATTCCTTCAGCTCGTGCAGCATAAGTTATTCGATAAACGTCACCTTGTTGATCTCCCGCAGCGTGGTGACGCCGGCCTCGGCCTTTGCCAGAGCCGACTCGCGCAGAAACGTCATGCCTTCGTCGCGGGCCACCCGCTTGATCTCGGAGGTGGGCCGCTTGACCAGGATCAGCTCGCGGATGTGGTCGCTCAGGTCGAGCAGCTCGTGGATGGCCGTGCGGCCGCGGAAGCCGGTGCCGGCGCACTCAATGCACCCCTCACCCTCGTGGAAGTCGAAGTTGAGGTATTTCGCCGGGAGCAAGCCGCTCTCTTCCAGGTATTGCTCGGCGTAGCGCACGGGCTTCTTGCAGTGCTCGCAGATGACGCGAACCAGCCGCTGGGCGAGGATACAGTTCAGGGCGGAGACAAAGTTGTAAGCCTCGACGCCCATGTTGAGGAAGCGGCCCAGCACGTCCACGACGTTGTTGGCGTGGACCGTAGTGAACACCAAGTGGCCGGTAAGCGCGGACTGGATGGCGATCTGGGCAGTCTCCTCGTCGCGGATCTCGCCGACCATGATCTTGTCGGGGTCATGGCGCAGGATGGAGCGCAAGCCGCGGGCGAAGGTCAGACCTTTCTTGTCGTTCACCGGGATCTGGGTGATGCCTTTGATCTGGTACTCGACGGGGTCCTCGATGGTGACGATCTTGTCCTCATCGTTCTTGATCTCGCTGAGGGCGGCGTAAAGGGTGGTGGTCTTGCCGCTGCCGGTAGGACCGGTCACGAGCACCATGCCGTAGGGCTCGCTGATGTAGCGCCGGAATTTCTTCAGGTCGGCGTCGGAGAAGCCCACCACGTCGAGCGTAAGCTGGTGGAATTTCTCGCTCATGGATTCTTTGTCGAGGACGCGAAGCACAGCGTCCTCGCCGTGGATGGTGGGCATGATGGAGACGCGGAAGTCGATGTAGCGGCCCTTGTAGCGCACGCGGAAGCGGCCGTCCTGGGGGATGCGTCGCTCGGCGATGTCGAGCTCTGACATGACCTTGATACGCGAGATGATGGTCTGGTGCCAGTCCTTCGAGATGGGCGGCATGGCGTAGTGAAGCACGCCGTCAATGCGGTACTTGATGGCCACTTCCTGATCGCGCGTCTCGATGTGGATGTCGCTGGCGCGGCGCTCCAGAGCGTTGAAGATGGTGGTGTCGACCAGGCGGATGACCGGGCTGATGTCGGTGTCGGCGGCGGTGAG
>JACQDI010000306.1 GCA_016201195.1 Acidobacteriota bacterium
CAATGCCACGTACTTTTTTTGAGCCGCACTCGCGTGGACCGATCGCAGTTTCCCGCATGAGATTATTCGGTTGCCTTATGGAGGGCGGAATTCTCGGGTTGCGCCGCGTGCGCGAGAGCGATTTTGGCACATACGAAGCAATTCCGTATGTGCTGGTTGAAGTATCGACCCTTGGATTCCGCCCGCAGCAACTCCCCATAGGTCTGTGGGGGGACATCGAGGGACGGTTCGAGGGACGGTAGATCGCCCCGCTCCGGAATTCCAACTCCAGAAAGGCGCCCTGGTCCTGGTGGGCAGCCGCATTCAGCGAGGTGGACCTGCAGATCGACTCGTGTCATGAGCCTAAGCCTGGCGCGACGGATAGGTCCTCGGTTTGGGCCACACGCGGCGGGGATAGGAGGGCCGCTTGCGTTTACGAAGTTGGCATCGTTTCAGATAGTACTCCATGTCGTCGGATAACTTCCGCCTAGTGCGCTCGTCCACCGCAGCCGCGATCCGTGGCAGAAACGCTTGGAGCACATTCTTCACCTTGGTGAAGCTGAAAACACGCGGTTCCACCCCCGCTTCGAGAGCGATCCGGCAGATTACGGCACGCACCAAGTTGTAGGCCAGCATCGCCACATCGATTTCCTTGGCAACCATTTCCTTGCTCTCGCAGGTCAGTTCTTCCAACCGCAGCGTGGCCTTCAAGCTGCGCAGATCCACTTCCATGTTCCACCGCTTTCCATACAGCTCGACCACCTGTTCGGCCGGGTCTTCCAGGGTGGTGAAGAGCGCCAGCAAAAACGGTTTGTCTCCATTGCTGGGCTGCACCTGGCGCACGATGAGACGACCCGAGACGCTGGCATCGGGGGGAAGGTCGGGATGACTGCGGCGATCCTCGCGAGTCGGCTTCCACTGGATTCGTCGATCGGTTCCATCCTGCAGGGACCCTCCGGAAAGATGCAGCGCTCGCACGGTGGTCAAGCGCAGCACCACGGGGTGATTCCGCTGCTGCGCCGCATAGGCCACCGAGAATACCCCAAAATTGGCATCCGCCACGACGATCGCTTCGTTCGGCAGCCGGTCGATCAACCGCTCCAGCAAGCCCTGTTCACTGACCGCCTCCTTGCCGTTCACCGCACCCCACTGCGGGCGCAAAGCCAGCCCCGTATAGAGATCATGCGCCGCCAGCATGCGCAGGATTGGCCAGTGCGATACTCCGTGCTGATTGCTGGTGGGCGGATAGGCTTCCACCAGCTCCTCGCTGTGCGGCATGCGCATCGTAGTGCCGTCAAAGAAAAATGCCGGGCGCCGGTCTGGCGCCAACTGGGCCTGTTCGATTTCCTGTGTGAAGGCGTGATCGTAACAGTGTTCCACCACGGGCCGCGACAACTCATGGCGGGCCTTGTTAAATGCCCCAGTCTCACTGGACAACCTTGGCCCTCCCTCCTTTGCGGCCTGCTCCAAACGCTTACATGGGTGCGGCCAAAAGCTGTCGGACAGGCCGCGCAACTCCAATACCGCGCTCTCCAGCGTACCCGGCGCCCGCAAACGTTGGCAGATCATCAGCCACACCACCACCGCGCTGTGATAGACACGATTGTTCTCGCGCACCCCGGCCTGTTTCAACGCCGCCCAGAAAAACTCTAACGGCAGCAACGCTTGGAACAAGGCCAACACGTCCGCTTGGCAAGGGGCGACGGCCGCGGCACTCGCCGCCGCTACGCTCGCGGGAGGGGAAACCAAGGGAGCCATCCACCAGACTATAGCTGAGACGTTGCAAAAAGTCCAGCGATTTGCCCCAAACATCCCAAACATTTTCGCGACATTACGTATTCAGGCGGCTACGCTCACGAACTGCTGTAAATCCCGTTGCAAAATGTACGTGGCATTGGCCTGAGAGGCTGCGCCACGCGAGAGCTAAAGCCGTGCCCTGATACAAAACGCAAAAGGCCCGCTTCCTGATACTCTATGGCCGTGCGGAATTCGTTTTTCCTGCTCGGCGCGCTGACATGCACGCTGGCCGCACAGGACGCGGCTCTGCGTCCTTTCGCGATGGATTGGAAGGATAACTCCGGCGCCCTGGTCGACGCCTCTTCACTGTTGGAAGCGCCCGCGGGGAATGCCGGTTTCCTTGCCATTCACGACGGACACTTCGTCAAGCCCAACGGCGAGCGTTTTCGCATCTGGGGCCTCAACATCACCGCCAACGCCACAGGGCCATCCAAAGCCGACGCTCCGATGGTCGCGGCGTATCTCGCCCGCTTCGGCATCAATTGCGTCCTTCACCGTCGGAACCGTGCCGACGACCTGGTACCTCGTCCAGCCGGAGATCGTGGTATCGGTGAACTGATTCGGTGTGATATCTTTCTCAGACAAAAGGAGCCAATATGATCCGGCCTCGTTTCCTGGTGTTGCTTGCGATCACAGCCTCCGCATCCGCGCAGACCCCGGTCAGCATCCGCGTTCTGCTCGGTGCAACCGACAAGGAGTCGACATCCTGGGACGGCGGCGTCCGCGCCCGTGGCGCGAACATCGCCTCCATCGAACCGTGGCGCTTCGAGGGACAGGACGCCATCACCGGAAATCGTTGGCGCATGTCGACGCACGAAGCCCGCCGCTTCGGCGGAGCCAATCAGGTCGCCCCACCGCCGGTGGTGGCGAACGGCGTCATCATTACCCTCTCTTCGTCCGACTCGACCGTCCTCGAGTTCGACACCGCGCAGGGCAACTTCGAGATCCGCACGGACGAGATCGCCTACGGCCGTTTCGCGTCCAAGCTGAACGGCCGCGTGCTCGCCGACCGCATCCCGCCCGCGACTCGCGTTACCGATTCGCCGGAAGAATCGGACTTCCCCGCTGCCGCCGCCGACCGCGCGGGCAACGTATGGACCGCGTTCGTTGCGTTTCGGCATCATCCCCGGCACAACCAGTTGCGGCTTGCCCTCGAAAAACCGCTCACCGACTTCGCGCCCCTGAAGGAGCCGCCCGGCGGTGACCAGGTGCTGCTGCGCAAGTACTCGGGCGGTTCCTGGCAGCCCGCGATCGAAATCACCAGCCCCGGTCTCGACGTGTATCGCCCCGCCATCGCGGTGGACGGCAAGCAGCGCGTGTGGGTCTTCTGGTCGCAGAACGCGCGGGGCAACTTCGACCTGTTTGCGCGCAGCGTGGATGGCGGTAAAGCCGGCCCGGTGGTCCAGATTTCGAAAGACCCCGGATCGGATATCGACCCCGTCGCGGCCGCGGACTCGAAAGGCAACGTCTGGGTCGCATGGCAGGGCTGGCGCAACGGCCGCGCCCGCATCTTTACGGCTTCCCTCAACGGCGATCGCTTCACCGCGCCCGCGGTGTTGGCGCAATCGGCCGGCAACGAATGGAATCCCGCGATCGCGGCATCGGCCGATGGGCGCGTGACCGTCGCCTGGGACTCGTACCGCAACGGCAACTATGACGTTTTCATGCGCACCAACGCGGGCCGCGGCTCGTGGGGTCCGGAAACCGCGGTCGCGGCCACGGCCCGCTACGAAGCCTATCCCTCGATCGCGTACGATCCCACCGGCCGCCTCTGGATTTCGTACGAAGAGGGCGGCGCGGGCTGGGGCAAAGACTTCGGCGCATACGACACCTCCGGAATCGCGCTTTATCAGGGCCGCTCCATCCGCGTCGCCGGATTCGAACCGGGCGGCGCCCGGATCGCCACCCAGGGCGATCTCGGCGCGGTGCTGCCGGGTATTCCCAATCCTCGGGTCGACGCGCCCGGCGTGCAGAGCGAGTCCGAAGACTTCGACCCCAATCCGAAGACTGCGGCCGAGCGCCGTCCTCCTGCCGCGGCCCAGAACAAGCGCTCGGCGCGCAACAGCTATCCTCGCCTGGCCGTCGACTCGTCGGGCCGGCTGTGGCTCGCCTTCCGCAGCGCGCATCCCGTCTGGTGGACGCAGATCGGCACCGTTTGGACCCAGCACCTCGTCTCCTACGATGGCGCTGCCTGGTCGCATCCCATCTACCTGCACCATTCGGACAACCTGCTGGACAACCGGCCGGCGCTGGTATCAAAGGCCGCCGGGTCGCTCATGGTTATCGGATCGTCGGATGGCCGGCGGCAATTTCAGCAGACGGCCGTGATGGCGATCGGCGCCATTCCGCCGCCCGCGCGTCAGGCCATGCAGCAGCAGCCCGATCCGTACAAGAACGATCTGTACGCCGCCGAAATCTCCCTGGGGACGGCCACTCCCGCCGCCGTGAAAGCCACGCCGGCGGCCCAAACCGGAATCAATCCCGATTTCGCCAAGGAGACCGCCGCCATCAAGCGGCTGCGCGACTACCGCGCGGCTTCATTCCGCATCGCGCGCGGTGAATTCCACCGCCACAGCGAGGTCTCCATGGACGGCGGCAACGACGGCTCACTGCTGGATCAGTGGCGCTACATCCTGGATGCGGGCGCGCTCGATTGGGTCGGCTGCTGCGACCACGACAACGGCAACGGGCGCGAGTACACCTGGTGGATCACCCAGAAGTTGACGGACGTGTTCTACAGCCCCGCCGTCTTCTCCCCGATGTTCTCCTACGAGCGCAGCGTCGGGTATCCGGAAGGGCACCGCAACGTCATCTTCGCGCAGCGCGGCATCCGGCCCCTGCCCCGTCTGCCCATCAGCGGCGCCGATACTCCCGGGCGCGCGCCCGATACCCAGATGTTCTACCAATACCTGAAGCAGTTCGACGGCATTGTCGCGTCGCATACCAGCGGAACCAACATGGGCACGGACTGGCGCGACAACGATGCCGCGGTCGAGCCCGTGGTCGAGATCTATCAGGGCGATCGGCAGAACTACGAGATGCCGGACGCGCCGCGCTCCAACTCCGAGCAGGACTCGATCGGCGGCTGGCGGCCCAAAGGCTTCGTGAACCTGGCGCTGGAAAGGGGCTACAGGCTCGGCTTCGAAGCCAGCTCGGACCACATTTCGACGCACATCAGTTACGGCAACCTTTACGTGAAGGACCTCACCCGCGAGTCGATTCTCGATGCGCTGAAGAAGCGGCACGTTTACGCCGCTACCGACAACATCCTCGCCGACGTGCGCAGCGGCGATCACATGATGGGCGATGTGTTTACCACGGCGTCGATGCCCTCGCTGCAAGTGAAGCTTTCGGGCACCGCGAAATTCACCAAGGTCCAGATCGTCAAGGACAGCAAGTACGTCTACTCCGCCGAACCCAAATCCACCGATGCGCAGTTCAATTGGATGGACAATGCGGCGGTCGCCGGAAAGGCGAGCTACTACTACGTCCGCGGCGAACAGGAGGACGGCCAGATCGTCTGGGCGTCGCCGCTGTGGATCACGTACAACCCGAAGCGATAGGAGCACGGTTCATGCGTGTGGTCTCGGTTTTAACCGCGCTTCTGGCGCTTGCCGGTTGCGCGTCCACGGGAGCGGCGCCTCCCGCAAAGCTGACGGCGCGGATCTTCGATTCCGGATTCGCGCAGGCGCACGACAGCTTCAACGGGATTTCGGCCGCGAGCGACGGCAACATCTACTACGTCCTCTCGTCCGCCAAGGCTGATATCGGCGCGCGCATGTTCCGCTACGACCCGAAAACGGACACGGTGCGGCAGTTGGGCGATCTCACCGAGGCGTGTGGCGAGAAGGGGTCGAAGGCAATCGTGCAGGGCAAATCGCACGTCAGCTTCGCGGAGTCCGGTGGCAAGCTGTATTTCGCCACTCACCTGGGCTACTACGACGTGGTCGATGGCCAGGAGAAGGCGGGCGCGCCGCCGCCGGGCATGAAGCCGTACCCGGGCGGTCACTTCCTGTCCTACGACATGGCGAGCGGAAAATTCGAAGACCTCGGCCTGGCTCCGCGTCACGAAGGCATCATCACCTTCGCGATGGACACGCAGCGCCGCCGCCTCTACGGGATTACCTGGCCGGGCGGCCGCTTCCTCCGGCTCGATCTGGCCACGCGCAATCTGCGCGACCTCGGCCCAACCTCCGAGGAGGGCGAAGCCGGAAAGGGCGCGACCTTCCGCACCATCTGCCGATCCCTCACGGTGAACCCGGACGATGGATCGGCGTACTTCACCACGTCCGATGGCGTGATTCATCGCTACGTCTACGCTCGCGACGCCATCGAAACGGTGGCAGGCGAAAGCCTGAAGAAGGACTACTTCGGGCGTTACAACCCGAGTACGGGCGGAAGCATGGCCTACAACTGGCGTCAGACCTTCTGGTACGCGCCCGAAAAGGCGATCTACGGCGTCCACGGCAATTCGGGATATCTTTTCCGCTTTTTGCCGGCGACCCCGCGGGTGGAGGTCTTCGAGCGGATCACCTCCGAGCCGTCAAAGGCGAGCGGCATGTTCGATCAGTTCAACTACGGATATCTGGGATTCGCGCTCGGACCCGGCGGCACGATCTACTACCTGACAGGCGGCCCGGTCTACGAAGGCGGCAGGCGCGAATCGCGAGGCCGCGAAAACCTTCACCTGATCACCTGGGACATTTCGGCACGCCGGTATCGCGATCACGGACCGATCGTCTTCCCGGATGGCCGGCGTCCGACATATGTGAACTCGATCGCGGTCGCGAGCGACGGCTCGGTTTACGCGCTGGCCCGGGTGGCGGACGACGCGCATGCGCGGTCCGATCTCATGCGCATTGCGGGTCCGAAGTAGCGCAGGCCTCCGGCCTGCTTCGCGAGCGCAAGCGAGCGACTGCTTTTTGAACGCCCATCAGAGCCGCGACCGTACTCGCGCTTTGGCGAGCGAGGGAGCGGTTGCCGAATACTAGTATGACCCTCCCCTACGGCAAAACTCATCTCCCCATCCCCACCTCCGGCGACCTCCTCGTCCCCCGCCCCTCCGCACCCATCGCCGACGAAACCCGCGCCGTCTCCGCACCATCGTGCATCCGGGCGAGCGCGTCGCCATCGTGGTCAACGACATCACCCGCCTCACCCGCACCGACCTGATCCTTCCCCCGATCATCGAGACCCTCAACCAGGCCGGCGTCCCCGATCGCGATATCTTCCTCGTCTTCGCCCTAGGCCTTCACCGCCCGCAGACCGACGACGAGCGCCGCCTGATCGTCGGCGACGAGATCTTCCGCCGCATCCGCTCCTTCGACCACATCTCCACTGACGAAGCCAACCTCGTCGACCTTGGCGTCACGCGCTTCGGCAACCGCGTCCAGATCAATCGCCAGGTCTGGGAGGCCGACCGCATCATTCTCACCGGCGAGATCATCTATCACCTGATCGCCGGCTACTCCGGCGGCCGTAAGAGCCTGGTTCCCGGAGTCGCGGGCTTCCACACCACGACTTTCAACCACCGGATGATCTTCGATCCCAACTGCCGCTCCGGCAAGCTCGACGGCAACCCGGC
>JACQDI010000307.1 GCA_016201195.1 Acidobacteriota bacterium
ACCGTCCAGTTCCTCGACCCAGCAGCCTTCGGGTTCCATGGCCAGCACGTTCGCCCAGTCCTGCTCGATCTGGTTCCACCCCGCCGCCTCTTTGAGGCGCATGGCGGCCGGAATGTCCGCCAACCGCATCGCCCGGATCATGCCCCCGCCTTCTGCCGCCGGCGGCGCTCGTAAAGCAGGTATCCCCCGGTCGCCAGGACCGCCACCCCGGCGGTGATGACCATGCGTTTATAGTCCTGCTGATAGGCCTGGGAGCCCAGCATGATGCTCAGCAGCATCGCCGGGGAGCGTGCCAGGCCGGTGATGACGATGAATTCCACCAGGCTCATCTGGGACAGGCCGGCGCCGTAGCAGAGGGCGTCCTTGGGCAGGCCCGGCAGCAGGAACAGCAGGAAGATGGCCGATTTGCCTTTGGCGTTGTTCAGGGCCGTGTCGATTTTGTCCAGGGTGCCCCGGGGAACAAACTTTTCCAGCGCCGGCCGGCCGAACACCCGCGCGAAGTAGAAATTGAAGGCCGACCCCAGCATAATGCCGGTCACCGAATACACAAAACCCCACCAGGACCCGAACACGAAGCCCGCTGCAAACTGCGTGATCTCCCCGGGAATGACAAAGATGACCACCTGTGCGAACTGGATGGCAACGCATAGCAGCGGGCCTTTTACCCCGGCGTTTCGCAGCGAGCTGATCAGTTTTTCGCGGTCGGCGAGGCGCTCCAGCACCCCCGCCCGCCACAACAGGTAACAAACCGCGGCGGCGAAACAAAATAAAAATATCGCCAGCAGCCTTTTCTTCCAATTCGCGGTCATTGTATCTTTAAGAATCTGCGTGCTTCGATGAAAGGGAAATGGCTCATCATTTTGTGCGCCGCTGCCGCTGTGGCCAGGCAGCCCATCCTGTTTCCCCATAACCGGCACGTGGCTCTGGGCCTGGCGTGCCTGGACTGCCACTCCACCGCCGACACCCGAGCCGCGGCAAGCCTCCCCTCGGTGCGCAAATGCATGCTCTGTCATGAAAAGCTGGCGACCGAGAAGCCGGGCGTGCAGAGGGTGCGCGAATATGCCGCCCGGAAAACCGAGATTCCTTGGGAGCGGGTCTATGGCTTCGAGCCGGCGGCGCTGGTCAAGTTCCGCCACGCTCCCCACTACCGGGCCAAGATTGATTGTACAACGTGCCACGGCGACGTAGCCAAAGCGACAGTGGCCGAGCGCGCCGTCAAGCACACCATGGGGACGTGCCTGGACTGCCACCGGCAGCGAAACGCGACGGAGGACTGTGCCTCCTGTCATTACTGAGAGCTGCATGAGATCGCCCCAACATGGATCGACGCAACTTTTTTAAGATCTTCTCCACCGCCTCGACGGCCGCGATCACCGGGGCCTGCGGGAAGAAGCTCGACCGCTACATTCCGCTGCTCGTCTCCGACCGCGAGATCGCGCCCGGCGAGGAGCAGTGGCATCCGGCGCTATGCGGCGAATGCGCGGCCGGCTGCGGCGTGATCGCCCGGGTGATGGAAGGCGAGCGAATCGTCGAGCGCAATGGGGAACAGTTTCGGGAGAAGATCGCCGCCGTCAAGAAGCTCGAAGGCAACCCGCTCGATCCCGTGAGCGGCGGGCGGCTTTGCGCCCGCGGTCAGGCCGCGCTGCAATCGCTTTACAACCCGGATCGCCTGCGCGGGCCGATGCGCCGCGAGGGTCCTCGCGGCGAGGCCGTCTTCGCGCCCAGTTCCTGGACCGAGGCGCTGGAGGTGGTCCGCGAAAGGCTGGCTCTGGTTCACGCCAAAGATCCCGGCAGCATTCTTTTTCTTACCGGCCCGCAGGCGGGCACCCGCGCCATCACCATCGCGCGGTTTCTGGAGGCCCTGGGCGCGCCGCCTGCGGTGACCTTCGAGTTGGCCGACTCCCCCGTCGAGCGCCAGGCCGCCGAGCAGGTCCATGGATGGACCGGCCTGCCGCTTTACGACCTGGCCAACGCCCGCTACGCGCTGGGCATCGGGGCGGACTTTCTCGGCGGCTGGACCTCGCCGGTCTACTACTCGCGGCAGTTCGGCCACTTCCGCCAGGGGCGCACCGGCGTGCGCGGAACCCTGGTGCAGGCCGAGTCGCGCCTGTCCATCACCGCCCAGAGCGCGGACCTGTGGGTCCCGCTGCGGCCGGGCACGGAGATGCTGTTCGCCCTGGCAGTCGGACACCTGCTGCTTCGCGAGAAACTGGCCCGCCGCCCGCAGGATGTTCCACCGCCGATGCTCCAAGCTTTCGACGGCGTGGACCTGGGAAAGGCGCTCGAAGCCTGCGGTGTCGACGAGAAGCGCGCGCTTCGCGTGACGCGGGAACTGGGCGAATCGGAAGCGCCGTTGATTATTCCCGGCGCTTCGGCAGTCCACACCAACTCGCTCGCCGCGGTCGTGGTGGCGAGCTACCTGAATGTCCTGCTGGGCGCCGTGGGGCGGCCCGGCGGGGTGTGGCCGCCCTCGCCCGACTCCACCACCAGCCGGCCCGCCTATGCCAACCTGCTGCCGCACCTCGAGCGCGCCCGGTTCGTATTCCTCGACAATACCGACCCGCTCTACACGCTGCCGCAAGCCGTTGGGGTGGAGGCGAAGCTCAAGCGCCTCGAATACCTGGTGAGCTTCTCGCCGTTCGTGAACGACACCGCCGCCTACGCCGACATGCTGCTGCCCGACCATCACCGCCTGGAGACCACGGCGGCCGTGGTTCCGGTCGTGGCGCCCGGCCCCGCCATCACCCTGGCCACGCCCTTCGCCCAGCCGCTCTACGATACCCGCTCGACCGAGCAAGTGCTGGCCGAGCTGGCTAAGAAAATGGAAGTGACCTTCGAAGCGGCGCCGCCGAAGTCCGTTTTGCCGCAAGGCCAGTCCTGGGAGGAGGCCGTTCGCCAGGGCGGCGTGTGGGGCGAGCCGGTCCAGCCTCCCAGCCGCGACAGAAGGGCAGCGCTTGCCGCACCCCAGGTGGAGTTCGCCCCCGCCATCTTCACCGGTGACGAATCCCAGTTCCCCTTGCATTTCCAGCCCTACCTCTCGACCCAGTTCCACGATGGCAGCGGCGCCATTC
>JACQDI010000308.1 GCA_016201195.1 Acidobacteriota bacterium
TAGCTGGGCTGCGTGGAGAGATAGAACAGGACGTTGCCCGAGGTGTGGCGGGCCTGGGCGATCTGGCCGAGGCGCGCCGCCAGCCGCTGGTAGAACGCCGGGTCGTCGAAGTTGCCCGCCTCGTAGTAGAGGCCCTGCGAGAACCCCTCCCAGACCCCGCCGTCGAGCGGCCCCGACTCGGAAAAGTCAGCCACCGCCTCCTGCATCTTGCCCCGAAAATCCTCGTCGCTCAGGGGGGTCCGCGAGGTGCCCACCGCGGCGAAGTTGGCCGAGAGCCGCCGGTCGCGCGCCAGATTGTAGAGGGCCGGCAGCAGCTTCCGTTTGGTCAGATCTCCGTTGGCGCCGAAGATGACCACGATGCAATCGGGCGCGCGCTTGTCAAACCGCAGGGAGTCCTCAAAGGGGTTCGCTTCGGCCACCACGACCGGAGAGCTCATGCAGAAAGTGTACTACAGGCGGCAGAATACAGAAGACAGAAGGCGGGGGCCGAGCCCGAGGTTTTCTTCTGTATTCTGTCTTCCTCCACCCTCAGGACCCGGTGCACGACATGAAAGTGAGATGAGGCGGTCAGGCAACGGCCTTCCGGTGTGATCTTCTCTCCGTGACCGCGCGGTCACGGGGCTGGTGACCCCGGTCCATCCATGCGATAATCCCCTTGCTCGGCCCTGCATATGCTCGGAAAGAGCCTGACCCATTACGAAGTCCTCGAGAAGCTCGGCGAAGGCGGCATGGGAGTCGTTTACAAAGCCCGAGACATTCGCCTCAACCGCCTGGCCGCGCTCAAGGTTCTTCCACCCGACAAGATGGCCGATGAAGGCCGCCGCGCCCGCTTCATTCAGGAAGCCCAGGCCGCCTCCGCGCTCAACCATCCCAACATCGTCACCATATACGAAATCGACCGCGACTCGGGCTCCGATTTCATCGCCATGGAGTTCATCTCCGGCCACACCCTGGACGCCGTCATCGGCCGCCATGGCCTGAAGCTCAGCGAGACGCTGAAATACGCCATCCAAATCGCCGACGCCCTTTCCGCCGCCCACGCCGCCGGCATCGTCCATCGTGATCTGAAACCCGGCAACGTCATGGTCACCGAGAAGGGCCAGGTCAAGATCCTCGACTTCGGCCTCGCCAAGCTCACCGAAGCTCCCGATCCGAGCGACGCCGCCACCCGCACCCTCCAGCCCGCCCCTCTGACGGAGCAGGGCGCCGTGCTTGGCACCGTGGCCTACATGTCGCCCGAGCAAGCGGAAGGCAGGAAAGTCGATGCGCGCAGCGACATCTTTTCGTTCGGCAGCCTGCTCTACGAGATGACCACCGGCCAGCGCGCCTTCTCCGGCGATTCGAGGATGTCCACCATCATGGCCATCCTGCGCGACGATCCAAAGCCGGTGAGCCAGGCCGGCGAATCCGTGCCCCGCGACCTCGAGAAGATCATCGCCCGCTGCCTGCGCAAGGATCTCGCCCGCCGCTTTCAGCACATCGATGACGTGAAGGTGGCGCTGGAAGAATTGAAAGAGGAATCCGATTCCGGGGCTTTGGCCGGCTCTGCTTCAGCGCCCGCCCGGAAGAACCCACGCGGTTTGGCGGTGGCGATCGGGGGAATCGTGCTGGTGGGTCTTGTCGCCCTACTGGCCGTCTGGCTGCGGAGAGGCAGGGAACCGGCGCCCACCCTCACGCTGACTCCGCTCACCAGTTATCCCGGCAGCGAGGAGCGGCCGAGCTTCTCGCCGGATGGCAACCAAGTCGCGTTTAGCTGGAACGGGGAGAAGGAAGACAATTTCGACATCTACGTGAAGCTGGTCGGCGGCGGGACGCCCCTCCGATTGACCACGAACACGGCGGTGGACGGCGTTCCGGCTTGGTCGCCGGACGGCCGCCAGATCGCGTTCCTGCGGAATCCGGGCGAGGCCGCTGTGGTCTACTTGATTTCACCGTTGGGAGGGCCGGAGCGACGGCTTTGCGATGCCAAGGGTGACGCCCTGGCCTGGACCCCGGACGGCAAATCGCTGGCGATCATGGACCGGGCTACGGACCGGGAACCCTATGCCATCGCGCTGGTCGCAGTGGATACGGGGGAGAAGCGCAGGCTAAGCCGGCCTCCTCCGGAATCGGTCGGCGACGTTCCGTACGCGTTTTCCCCGGATGGTCAGGAACTCGTCTTTGCTCGGTGGCCGCATGCGGCGGTCAATGACTTGTTTGTTCTCTCTCTGAAGGGGGGAGATCCCCGGCGCCTGACCGCAGAGCGCCGGGAGATTTCCGGCGTCGCCTGGCTGCCCTCCGGCAGCGAAGTTCTATTCTCCCGTGGCGGCGCCTTATGGAGAATGCGAGCCACGCCAGGGGCGATCCCCAAGTCCCTATGACTCCACGCCGCAGCTTTCGCCCGATGGTGCGAAGGTGGCGTTTCGGTCCACTCGGTCCGGCGCTGCGGCGATCTGGCTGTGTAACCGCGACGGATCAAATGTTGTCCAATTAACAGCCGAAGGCGCGTTTTTCCCGTCTATCTCCCATCCCATGCGGGATGAGGGCGTGCGGCTGGCTTACGAGCGAAGACAGCAAGACGTGAACATATGGCTCATGGAGCTCGGGCCACATCGCGGCGGCGCTCCCCCGGCGGTGGTGGCCCCGTCCACCTACTATGACTCCACGCCGCAGCTTTCGCCCGATGGTGCGAAGGTGGCGTTTCGGTCCACTCGGTCCGGCGCTGCGGCGATCTGGCTGTGTAACCGCGACGGATCAAATGTTGTCCAATTAACCTCAATAGGTGATGGGAGGGCGCCACGCTGGTCGCCGGACGGATTGCAGATCGCCTTCGACGCCCGGGTACCGACGGGAAGCCTGGCCGACATTTACGTGATCCGCTCGGAGGGCGGTGGGCTGCGCCGCCTGACCACCTGGGACTCCGACGAAGTGAGACCAAGCTGGTCGCAAGACGGCCAGTGGATCTACTTCCGGTCCGACCGATCGGGGCGACAGGAGATTTGGAAGATTGCCAGCCAGGGAAGGGAGCCGATACGAATCACGCGAAACGGCGGTTTCGAGGCTCAAGAATCCCCCGACGGGAAGCTCCTGTATTTTGTCAAAGAGGGGGTCGCCGACAGCAAGGCGCGCGACTATGAAAAAGGCAGCCGGCCCGGAGGGCTCTGGCAGATGCCGCTCGGGGGCGGCGAGGAGAAGTTAGTGCTGGCCTCTGTCTCCCACAGCTACTGGGCTGTTGCGGGCAAGG
>JACQDI010000296.1 GCA_016201195.1 Acidobacteriota bacterium
GCCCAGCGGCTTCTGGGCAGCGACCACGACCCAGGCTTTCAGCTCCGCGTCCGCCTCCCGAATCCGCTTCAGGCAAATCTCGAGGAGCTCCGCCTCGGTCTTCTCACCGGAGTCCCGCCATTCCAGGAATCTCTTCAGCATGCCCATCCTGCTAAAATAACGCATATGCAAGGCTATTACTCCGAGAATCGGACGGACTAAATGAGTGCACAGATCTCCATTGACCGCCATCAAATCGCCGAGTTCTGCCGGAGCCACCATATCCGCCGCTTGGCGCTGTTCGGCTCAGTCCTGCGAGACGACTTCAGGCCTGACAGCGATGTGGACGTTCTCGCGGAGTTCGAGCCAGGACATCCGATCGGACTCATTCGGCTGGCCGGCATAGAACTGGAGCTTTCCGAGTTGCTGGGACGAAAGGTGGACTTGAGAACGCCCGAGGACTTGAGCCGGCACTTTCGACAGGAGATCCTCGACTCCGCAGAGTTGCAGTATGCGAAAGGATGACGAGGTACGCCTGCGTCACATGCTCTCAGTCGTGGATGATTTGCCGCCGCTCGTAGCCGAGCTCGAGAGAATCGTCCCACCCGAGCGGGATGCGTAATGAAAATCGCGCTAGGGCAAATCAATCCGACGGTAGGAGACTTGGCAGGCAACGTGAACCTCATGGTGCGGTTCGCGCGGGAGGCCGCACAGGCCGGGGCGCGGCTGGTGGTGTTCCCGGAACTGTCGGTGTGCGGCTACCCGCCTCGGGACCTGGTGGAGAAGCCTTCCTTTCTGGAGCAGACCCAGGCCGAGCTCGTGCGTCTGGCCCGGGAAACGGCGACGCTGGGGGTGGACGTGATTTGCGGGTTTGCGCGGCGCAACTCCTCCCACACCGGCAAGACCGCCGCCAACTGCGCCGCGTATCTCTGCGAGGGCGAGATCCGGTTTACGCAGCAAAAGATGCTGCTGCCTACCTACGATGTGTTCGACGAGAGCCGCAACTTCGCTCCCGGGGAAAGCCAGGTGGTGTTGCCGGCGTTCGGGCGGCGCCTGGCCATTACCGTCTGCGAGGATGTGTGGAACGACAAGCAGTTCTGGGAGCGGCAACTTTATCCGCGGGATCCGGTCGAAGAGCTCGCCAGCCAGGGCGCCGACTTTCTGATCAACATCTCGTCTTCGCCCTACCACATGCACAAGCGGCGCCTGCGCCAAGAGATGCTGGCCGCCATCGCGTGCCGGCACCGCGTGCCGGTGGTCCTGGTCAACCAGGTGGGGGGCAACGATCAGCTCGTCTTTGACGGCACCAGTTTCGTCATCGACGCGACCGGCCAGGTGCGCGCCCTGGCCAAGTCCTTCGAAGAAGACCTGGTCCTCTACGACACGGAAACCAACACCGGCGACCTGCACGAAACGCTGGCCGACGAGCCGGAGGCTGTGTATCAGGCGCTGGTGCTGGGGACGCGCGACTACGTGCGCAAGTGCGGCTTCGAGCGGGTGCTGATCGGCCTGAGCGGGGGCATCGATTCCTCGCTCACCGCGGCCATCGCCGTCGACGCGGTGGGGCGCGAGAACGTCACCGGCGTGGGCATGCCCGGTCCTTACTCCTCGGAGGGCAGCGTGGCCGACGCGCGGGCCACGGCCGAGCGGCTGGGCATTCGCTTCGAGCTGATTGGCATCACCAAGGCCTATGAGACCTTCGGGCAGACCCTCGGTTCGGTGTTCGCCGGGCGTCCGGCGGACGTCACCGAGGAGAACTTGCAGGCCCGGCTGCGCGGCGTCACGCTGATGGCGCTCTCCAACAAGTTCCGCGCCCTAGTCCTCACCACCGGCAACAAGAGCGAGCTGGCGGTGGGCTATTGCACGCTGTACGGCGACATGTGCGGAGGTCTGGCCGTGATCAGCGACGTGCCCAAGACGCTGGTCTACGAGCTGTCCCGGGTGGCCAACCGGCGGCACAACGACGCGATCCCCGAGGCAGTGTTCACCAAGCCGCCCTCGGCCGAGCTGCGCCCCAACCAGAAGGACAGCGACTCGATCCCCGAATACGACGTGCTTGACCCCATTCTCAAGGCGTATGTGGAGGACAACGAGTCGCCCGATTGCATCGCCCGCCGCCTCGCCCAGCCGCTGGAGCTGGTGCGGAAGATCGCCCGCCTGGTCGACCGCAACGAATACAAGCGCCAGCAGGCCGCCCCGGGCATCCGTGTCACCAGCAAAGCATTCGGCATCGGCCGGCGCATCCCGATCGCGCAGGTGTTCGAGGAATAAATAATGAAACTTACACTCGCGGTTGTCGTTTGCCTGGCTGCGGCTGGCACTCTGCTGGTTTCGACGCCGGCGCCCCGCGTGCAGGTCGGGCCCCAGCCCGGCGGAGGCTTTTTGCTGCACAGCGGGTGGACCCTTACCCCGGCCGGCAAGCAGATCCCGCTCAGCACGCTGCCCATGTCCACGGCGCTCTCGCCCGACGGGAAGTACCTGCTGATACTCAACGGCGGCTACCTGCCGCCCGCCATCAGCGTGGTCGACGTCGCCGGGGAGCGGGAGACCGCGCGCGTGCCGGTAGAGGACGCCTGGCTGGGCCTCACCTTCAATCGCAAGGGCGATCGGGTCTTCGCCGGCGGGGGATCGAAGCCGTTTGTGTTCGAGTTCACCTTCGAAGACGGCGTGTTGAAGCCGGCGCGCAAGTTCGCCGTCATCGAGGATCCGAAGCCCACCGACCACGTGGGCGATGTGGCGCTCTCGCCCGACGGCCGGTTCCTCTATGCGGCCAGCCTGTTCCGCAACTCGCTGGTGGTGCTGAACGCGCTCACCGGTTTCAAGGTGACGGAGATTCCCACCGGCCGGCGGCCCTATCGCATCGTGTTCGCTCCCGACGGCCGGACGTTTTACGTGAGCCACTGGGCGGATTCCTCGGTTGGACAATACAACGTGGTCGACGGCTCGCGGCTCGACACCATCCGGGTGGGGATGAACCCCACCGATCTGCTATACCTGCCGGGGAGAAATGAAGCGGCGGACAACGAGCCGGCCTATGTGGGGCGGCTCTTTGTGGCCTGCGCCAACACCAACTCGGTTTTCGTGCTGGGGGTGAGTGAAGGCAACCGGGCGCGGATGATCGAGCGGATCAACGTGGCGCTTACGCCGCGTGCGCCGGCCGGAACCACGCCCACCGGCCTCGCCGCGAGCCCGGACGGCAAGCGGCTCTACGTGGCCAACGCCAACAACAACACGGTTGCGGTGGTAGACGTGAGCGAGTATCAATCGGAGGTGCTGGGGTTCCTGCCCACGGGCTGGTATCCGACCGCGGTGAGGGTCGTGGCCGGCGGGCGCATCTTCATCGCTAACGGGCGCGGGCGCGGCAGCTACCCGAATCCGCGAGGCCCGCAACCGACCGGCGGCAGCCGCGAACAATACGTGGGGCGAATCCAGACCGGCTCCCTGTCCATCGTCCCGCCGCCGGACGAGGAGCAACTGGCGGAGTTCTCGAAGCGGGCGCTGCGCAACAGCCCCTACCAGGACGCGAAGCTCGACGAGAAGCCGCCGCCCCTGCCCGCCGCCATCCAGCACGTCCTCTACATCATCAAGGAGAACCGCACCTATGACCAGGTGCTAGGCGACATGAAGGAGGGCAACGGCGACCCGTCGCTGGTGCTGTTCGGCGAGGACGCCACGCCCAACCATCACAAGCTGGCGCGGGAGTTCGTGTTGCTGGACAACTTCTACGTCAACGCCGACGTCAGCGCCGACGGGCACCACTGGTCGACGGCGGCCATTGCCAACGACTACGTCGAGAAAATGTGGCCCTCCAAGTACGCGAACCGCCGCACGATCTCCGATTTCGGCGACGAGCCGGCCGCCTTTCCGCCGGCCGGCTACCTGTGGACCAACGCGATCGCCGCCGGATTGAGCTTGCGCAACTGGGGCATGTGGGTGGAGAACAACAAGACGCTGACCGGCATCGCGCGGGTCCGCGATGCGACGCTCGCGCCGTATACCAACCGCAGCTTCGTGGGGTTCACGCTGGATCATTCCGATCAGAAGCGGGCGGACGAGTTCCTGCGGGAGTTTGAGGCCATGGCGCGCCAGGGCAACCTGCCGCGCCTGCTGTTGATGCGCCTGCCCAATGACCACACGGCGGGAACCGCGGCTGGCAAGCTGAGCCCGCGCGCCCTGGTGGCGGACAACGATTATGCGCTGGGCCGCGTGGTGGAAGCGGTGAGCCGCAGCCCGGTGTGGAACCAGATCGCCATCTTTGTTCTGGAAGACGACGCGCAGAACGGCCCCGACCACGTCGATTCGCACCGCAGCCCGGCCTACGTGCTGAGCGCGTGGTCGAAGCGCGGGTTCGTCGATAGCACCCACTACACCACGGCGTCGATGCTTCGCACCATCGAGCTGATCCTGGGGCTGCGCCCCATGACGCAGTTCGACGCTGCGGCGACTGCAATGTCCAACTGCTTCGCCGCGCGGGCGGAACTGCGGCCGTACACCGCCGAGAAGCCTCGCCTGAGCCTGGAGGAGCGCAATCCCGCCGGGGCCACGGGAGCGGCCGAATCGGCGCGCATGGATTTCTCCGAAGAGGACCGCATCGACGACGATGAGCTGAACGGGATTCTCTGGCGTTCGATCCGCGGGAGCGAGCCGCCGGCAGTGACCAGAAGCTATTTCGGTCGAGCGCGGCGGTGACATGTCCCAGATCTACCTATGTTTCCTGTGGCACATGCATCAGCCGTTCTACAAGGACCTGCTGACGGGAGAATACCGCCTGCCCTGGACCCGGATGCATGCGCTCAAGGACTACTACGGGATGGTCAAGATCCTGGAGGAGTTCCCCGCCGTGCGACAGACCTTCAACCTGGTGCCGTCGCTGGTGGTGCAAATTGAGGAATACGCCCGTGGCGAGGCCTGCGATCCGTTCTGGACCGCGGCGATGGCGCCGGCCGAGAGCCTGAGCGGAGAGCAGCGGCAGTTCATACTCCAGTATTTCTTCCAGGCCAACCGCGAGAAGCTGATCGACCGCTATCCGCGCTACCGCGAGCTGTACGATCGCTGGGCGGGCGTGAAGCGGGATCCGGTCCGCGCGGCTCGCTACTTCTCCACACGCGACTATCGCGACCTGCAGGTGCTGTCGCAACTGGCCTGGTTCGATGAAGAGTTCCTGGAGCACGACACAGAGGTAAGATCCCTGGTCGAGCGCGCTTCCGACTACCGCCCGGAGGATCAGCGGGTCATGGCCCGCAAGCAGCGGGAGATCCTGGGAGCGGTTCTCGAGGCGTACCGGTGCGCCGCCCAGCGCGGCCAGATCGAGATCTCGACCACGCCGTTCTATCATCCGATCCTGCCGCTGTTGTGTGACAGTGACATCGGCGCGGAGGCGCATCCGGGGCTTCCGCTGCCCCGCCGCTTCCGGCGCCCCGAGGACGCCCGGGAGCAACTGCGGCGCGCCCAGGAGTTCATCGCGCAGAGGTTCGGGCAGCCGCCGCGGGGCTTGTGGCCGTCGGAGGGTTCGGTTTCAAACGAGGCGCTCGCCCTGGGCGCAGAGACCGGCTTCGAGTGGGCGGCCACCGACCAGGGAGTACTGGAGAAAACCCTCCGCACCGGCGTCACCGGTCCGGGAGGCGCGCTCTACCGGCCCTACCGGTGGGAGCGGGACGGTCGGCGCGTGTCGCTGATCTTCCGGGATCATTTCCTGAGCGACCTGATCGGGTTCGTGTTCTCGCGCCTGAAGCCGGAGGCGGCCGCCGACGACTTTGTGCGGCGCCTGGCGTCGATCGGCGAGCCATTGCTCGCCTCCGGGCGCGACGCGCTCATCCCGATCATCCTCGACGGCGAGAACGCGTGGGAATATTACGACCACAACGGCCGGCCGTTCCTGCGAGCGCTCTACCGGCGCATCCAGGACGACCGGCGGTTCCGCGCGGTGACGGTGAGCGAGGCGCTGAGTCGCCTGCCCGCCGAGCGGCTGGACTCGATTGCCACGGGATCGTGGATCAACGCCAACTTCGATATCTGGATCGGCGCGGAGGAAGACAATCGCGCCTGGAACATGCTGGGAGAGGCCCGGGAGTTCTTCGACCGAACGCAGGCGCCCACGGCGCAGGCGCGGGAACTAGCCTACCAGGAGCTGCTGATCGCCGAGGGCAGCGACTGGTGCTGGTGGTACGGCCCGGAGCACGAGACGGCCAACCGCGTCGAGTTCGACGAGTTGTTCCGCAACCACCTGGCCAACGTGTACCGGGCGCTCGGGGCCGAGCCGCCGGAAGAGCTGGCGCGGCCGATCCTGCGCGAGCGCGGCCGGGAGCTGGCGGTAGCGCCGGCCGGCTACGTTCGCCCCATCATCGACGGCGAGGTCACTACCTATTTCGAATGGATGGGGGCGGGCCTCTATCGGGCCGACCTTCGCCTGGGGGCCATGCACGGCAAGCGGTTCGTGGTTAGGGAGCTGCACTACGGCACCGACGGGGCGAGCTTCTTCCTGCGGGTGGATTTCGTGGGCGGCGAAGAGGAGCGCCTGGCGGGGATGGAGGCGCGCCTCACGCTGGCCTCGGCCAGCACCACGCGGCTCTCGCTGCGCCTGGCGCCGCAACAGGCCCAGATCGAGGAGTTTGACGGCGATCCGCGGCAACTCGAGATCCGCTGTGGGCGCATTCTGGAAATACGCATTCCGCTCGATTCGCTCGGGCACGGCGGCGGCAAGCTTCGCTTTCAGTTCTCGTTGTGGCAGGATGGATTACCGATCGACGCCCTTCCGGTCGAAGGGTGGATTGAGCTGGACACTTCAGCGCCGTCAGACTGGGGCGTCTGACGGCGATTTGAGAATTTGAGGATTTGAGGATTTGAGAAATGAAAACAATCTACGATCCACGTTCCTATTCGTGTTCATCGGTGTTCATGTGTGGTTGCTTCCCTTGCAGGGATACGATTTGGTGTTGAAGGGAGGGCA
>JACQDI010000297.1 GCA_016201195.1 Acidobacteriota bacterium
ACGATGGATTGCCTGGACTGCCACAACCGGCCCAGCCACAGCTTCGAGATGCCCGAACCGGCTCTGGACAAGGCCCTCGCCGCCGGCAAGATCTCTCCTGCGCTTCCCTTCGTCAAGCGGGAAGGCGCGCGGATCCTGAAGGCCTCCTACACCTCCTCAGCCGAGGGCGCGCGTAGAATCCCCGCCGAGATCGAGCAGTTTTATCAGAAGGAGCGTCCCGACCTTTACCCCAGCCGCCGGGAGGAGATTCAAAAAGCCGGCCTGACCCTGGCCGGCATTTACACCCGCAACGTGTTTCCGGAGATGAAGATCAACTGGGGCACCTACCCGAACAACATCGGCCACACCAACTTTCCCGGCTGTTTCCGGTGTCACGACGACCTGCACGCCAGTAAGGATGGCAAGACGGTCCCGCAGGACTGCAACGGGTGCCATCACATGCTGGCCATGGACGAGGCCAAGCCGGAGATCCTCAGCAAGCTGGCGATTGAGTAAGCCGGCCGAAGGCCGCCTGTTCCAGCTCGGCCAGCAACCCCGATAACTCCACCCCTCCACGCAGAGCGGCGGTGCGGATGGCGCAGTCGAAGCAGCACATCCGGATGCCCGCCTCCTCGAACACGTCCCGGGTTTCCGGGTACTGCTGAACCACATCGCGAATCGTATCCGTCGGCTGGATCCGTCTCGTGAAGTCAAACATCGGTCTTTTCTCCCGGTTCTACCGCTCGCTGACGCGCGCGGCTCCGAATCCAGAGCCGGGGCGCCCTCTGGGCCCATCGGGGAGCGGTCGTTCAGTGTCCGATTACCTCGAAGCCCTTCATGTAGGTCTGGTACGACCAGAGGGCAGCGATGAACAGGATCATCGCGCCCGAGAGCACCGTGAGCGCCTTGCCCCACCTGTCCACCGCCACCAGCCGGTGCTCGATCTGCTTCTGCACGTCGGTGACATGGGCGTCAGCCAGGCTCAATCCCGGCGGGTCGTGAGCGGCCAGCGTGGTTCGGTATAGCGCCAGAGCGATCACCACGGTGGTGAGGATTCCCCATGCAATCAGCCACGGCATCAAATCGATATTCATGCTCCACCTCCTCGCAATGAATCAGTCCGCAATTTCCATGCCAAAACTGTAGCGCACGCACTCTTGCGTGCCGCCTCGACACTCGTGTCGAGGCGTCGGGCCATGCGTCGAGAGGAGTCTCGACGCTGCAGACACGAGTGTCTGCGCCACTTAAACACTGACCACCGGGCACGGCGACTCCCGAATCAGCGCGTAGGCGTTGGTCCGCAGCCTTCCGATCAGGCCGCCGTGCGGGCTGCGCCCGACCACCAGCACATTGGCCTGGAACTGGGCCACGGCTTGAGGGACGTAGCGGTGGGTGTCCGCGGTATCGATGTAGACCTCGGCCCGGCAGCCCACCTTCTCCAGCAGCCGTTGGGCTCTCTCCTTGGCTGAATCGAGCAGCATGGCGCGCCATTCCGGGCCAAGGTACTGTCCGCCGCGCCCGCTGATGTCGAGCGAGGGCGCGGCATGGATCAGCGCCATCTGCGCATGGTATTCGGCGCCGAACTCGGCCGCCCAGCGCAGCACGGTCTCGCTGTGGTCGCCGAAATCCACGGCTACCGCCACGCGGTGGTACGGCTCCGGGTCGCCGGCCGGCGGCTCCGGAACGTGGGCACCCGTGAACACCGGGCACTCCACGTCGTGCAGCACCTTGGCTGTCACCGAGCCGAGCACGAACCGCCGGAACGGCCCGTAGCCGTGGGTCGGCATGACGATCAGGTCCACTGGGCTCTCCTCGACGAACCGCGCGATCTCCCGTGCCGGATCGCCCTTCAGCACCACCGTCTCCGACTCCGCGGCGGCCCCGATGCGCTTGGCGAAACAGTCGAGCTGCCGGTTGCGCTCGGCAACGTTTTCAGGATCAGCGGAGTCAATGCCGGCGGTATAGAGCGCGCCCTCGAACGCGGCGAACTCGGCGTGTACGGGCGGAATGACGTGAGCGAAAATCAGCCCCGCGTGAAAGTGATTCGCCAGCGCCACTGCGTGCTCCGCCGCCGCCGTGGAGCGGTCGGAAAAATCAATGGGGACCAGAATCTTTTGCATTCTCATGGTTCACCTCGCAGTAGGGTAAGCCTCTGGCTTGCCCCCCGGTTCGTAAATACAGAACGGCTCCTCCGCCAGATAGTTGTGGGTGACGCCATAGGCGCGGGCCCGGCAGCCCATGCAGAGCCGCTTGAACTCGCAGAAGCCGCACTTGCCCTCTAACAGATCGACATCGCGGAGCTCGGCAAACACCCCGGCGTGTTCCCAAACATCCCGGAACACCTGCCGCCGCAGGTCCCCGGCGGCCACGGGAAGGTAGCCGCACGGAAACACCTCGCCGCGATGGGAAAGGAAGCAGACGCCGCTGCCCGCGAGGCATCCCCGCGTCATGGCGTTCATGCTGGGGCCGCTGTGCGCGTGGCTGGCGGGGAGCTCGGGAACCGGCAGGCCCGCCCGCCGCGCCTCGGCGCGCCGCTGCCGCACGATCCGGAAATAGTGCGGCGCGCAGGTGGCCTTCAGCTCCATGCGCCCGTCCAGAGACCGGTCGTAAAGCCAGTTGAGGACCTCTTCGTACTGCTGGCCGGTCACCATCTGCTCGTCCTTGATCGTCAGCCCGCATCCCACCGGCACCAGCAGGAAGATGTGAAATGCGGCGGCGCCCAGTTCTGCGGCCAGGTAGTAGATTTCGGCCAGTTGTTCGACGTTGTGGCGGGAAACGGTGGTGTTGATCTGCATCGACATGCCGCGCCGGCGCAGGCGGCCGAATCCGGCCACCGCCGCCTCAAACGCCCCGCGCTGGCCTCGAAAGCTGTCGTGGGTGCGGCGATCCGGCCCGTCCAGGCTGATCGCCACCCGCCGGATCCCCGCCGCCACGATGCGGTCGGCCGTCGCTTCATCCACCAGCGTGCCGTTGGTCGCCAGAGCCACGCGGATGTTCTTCGCCGCCGCGTACTCGGCCAGTTCGAACACGTCCTTACGCCACAACGGCTCCCCGCCGCTCAGCACCAGGATGAACGGGGCGTACTCGGCGATCTGGTCGATCACCTGCCTTGCCTCGGCCGTGCTCAGGTCGTCCGGCGACATCAGATCGGTCGCCGAAGCCCGGCAGTGGATGCAACGCAGGTTGCACCCGGTCGTCAGCTCCCAAAAGATCAAGCGCGGGCGGTACACTTCGGTGGCAGTCGTCATAAGTGATGCCGGTGATGATGGTGGTTGTGGATGTGGGTGATCCGGTCGAGCAGCATCAGCACCGCGGCTGCGGTGCTGATCACCAGAAAGGGAAAGCTGACGAAAGCCAGAACCGCCACAACGGCTTCCACCAGGTCGGTCCACATATCCCCCTCCCCAAAAGGAGCAGGAGCAATTCGGCTACCACAAAGCGGCCAGGGTCAGTACGGAAAAAGTCAGCCCCAGGGCCAGCTCTCGGACCCCCACCCGCTCGAGGGGCAGGCGAAGGAACTGGGGACGGTCGAGCCGGGCCAGGTCGGCCAGGTGGACCGCCAGCGGCAGAGCCAACGCGACAGCCAGCAAGAGCCTCCCCGCCATCCAAAATGCGACCACAACAGTCGCTTGGCCCAACTGACCGGTCAGGGCCAGGGCTTTCTTAGCGCCGCCGCCGCGACGGGCTTCGAGCCGGGCGTGCACCATCAGCAGCGAGCCGGCGCTCTGGACTACATGAGCCGCCCAGAGCAGCAGGACGGCCACGTCCGGGGTGCGGCCAGCGGCCAAGTAGGCCAGCAGGGCCGAAGAGGAAAGCCCAACCGCTGCAAAGACTTGCAGGAGGATCGAGCGCTGCCGGTTACGCAAGGTGCCGTACACCGAGACCCCAGCCAGCACGACCGCCAAGCCCCCCAGCAGCAGCACCCATCCGGCCGGCAGCCGCGCCGCCAGCCAAACCCCGACCAGCACGAGCACGGATCCCGCTGTCCACACGGTTCGCCGGGCTAGGATGGTTTCCGGACGCGGCTGGGTCCAGACGTAGTGCTGCCGCAGCAACGTGACCAGGGGCTCGCGCAAAATGAACACCGCCAGCGCCGCCAGCAGTGCCGGCACGGTATCCCAGGACCAGTTGCGCGCCAGGATCGCCGCCGAGACAAACGGCATCAGCAGCATCGCCCAGGCGCCATGCTCGCGGGGAAACAGCATCAGGATTGGGAGCATTGCAACCGGTGGGCCAGTGCCGGGGCATTGGTTTTAGCGGATATACCGGATAAGGTTGAGCGCCTTTACCCACCGGTGGGTGGCCTAACCCACTCAGGAAGACCACAATCCACCACCAAGACACCAAGTCACCAAGAAAAACCCTTAACAAAATCTGGGCGTCTTGGTGGCGAAAGGCAGCTTTCCGGGGAATCAGTCCTTGACCCCCGCCTTGCGCAAGATACTCGTCATCAGGCACCAGTTGGTGAGCCCCGATTGCAGCAGGTTCAGTCCGACGAAGGCTGTAAGCAGATACCAGTAAGGGCTCACAAAATAGCCGAGCCCAGGCTTGCCAGAACAAGCGTTCCGGCAATCACGTGGACATACCGATCCGCGGTCATGGATTCCTCCTTCGATTGACCATGAAATAGACCACGGGCA
>JACQDI010000298.1 GCA_016201195.1 Acidobacteriota bacterium
ATGACCCGGCGCAACTTCCTGAGCGCCGCCGCGACCCTGCCCCAGGCCGGACCCCGGCGTGAGACGCGCCCCAACATCCTCCACCTCATGGTCGATCAGATGCAGTGGGCGGCCATCGCCGGACGCAGCCAGTGCCGCACGCCGCACCTCAACCGCTGCGCCGGCCAGGGCGTGCTCTTCGATCGCTCCTACACACCCTCGGCGGTGTGCTGCCCGGCCCGCGCCATTCTTGCCTCGGGCGCCTTCCACTGGCACAACGGCGTGTTCAACCAGATCCATTCCTCGCCCTCTGTCCACCGGGACATGTTTCCCGATGTGGTCACCTATTCCCAGCGGCTGCGCGAGGTGGGCTACCGCCAGGGCTACGTCGGCAAGTGGCACGCCAGCTACCTGCGCACCCCGCTTGATTTCGGCTACGACGAGATCGCCGCCCCCGACGCCTACAACCCCAACCTGCTCGGCGGGATCAACACCAACCCCGACAATGTTCCCCGGCCCCGCCCGGAGGGGAAGCCGCAGGCCGCGCGCCTGTTCCGCTGGCCGGGCAGCGAGCCGTTCCCTATGTGGGGCTACCGCGAAGGATCGGAGGAGCAGACCCACGCCTGGTGGATCGCCGAAAACGGCATCCGCATGATGCGCCGCTTCGCCGCGCGGCCCGAGCCCTGGCATCTCGAGATCCACTGGGTCGAGCCCCACGACGCCTATATACCTCTCAAGCAATATCTGGACCGCTACGACCCGGCCAAAATCCAGGTGCCGGAAAGCTTCCACGACACCTTCCGCGGCAAGCCCGGCCTGCACCGCCGCGAATCGGAA
Source organism: Acidobacteriota bacterium (assembly GCA_016201195.1). Classification (GTDB taxonomy): domain Bacteria; phylum Acidobacteriota; class Terriglobia; order Bryobacterales; family JACQDG01; genus JACQDI01. Next base: position 817 of record JACQDI010000298.1, read on the forward strand.
TCCTGGGGCAAGGTCACCGCGGACGACTATCGCCAGAGCCGAGCCCACTACTACGCCCTCTGCGAGCAGCTCGACGCCCAGATCGGCCGCGTCCTCGCGGCCCTCGACCAGACCGGCCAGGCCGAGAACACCCTGGTCACCCTCTCCTGCGACCACGGCGACATGGTGGGCGCCCACCGCATGTGGATCAAAGGCTGGATCCCCTACGAAGAGTGCTACCGCATCCCCATGTTCATGCGCTGGCCCGCTCGCATCCGCGCCGGGCTCACCAGCCCGCGCCTGGTTCAGTTGCACGACCTGGCTCATACCTACGTCGAGGTCGCCGGCGCCAAGCCGCTACCCTACGCCGAAGGCCGCTCCTTGATGCCCCTCGCCGAGAACCCCACCCGCGCCGACTGGCCCGACCAGATTCTATGCGCCTACTACGGAGGCGAATATCTCTACACCCAGCGCATCGCCATCACCGGGCGCTACAAGTACGTCTTCAACGGCTTCGACACCGACGAGTGCTACGACCTGGAGAACGACCCGCAAGAGATGCGCAACCTGGTCCACGATCCCGCCGCAGCGACAGTGGTCGACGACATGCGCGCCCGCCTCTACGAGCTGATGAACCAGTACGGCGACCCCTTCGGCGACACCGGCCCCCGCCTCCAGGACGGCGCCCCGCCCAACCGCTACGGCGCCCCGCGATATCTGCCGCGCGGCAAGAGGGCCACTCACCTCTAGCGAGCTGCTAGATGTACCCAGGCGACCCGTCCGCCCGGAACTCAAACCCGCGCCGCCACGGTTTCGGCGGATAGTGCCGGAACGCCTCCTCGTTCAGCTCGATCCCCAGGCCCGGCTTGGTGGGCAGCGGGATGTAGCCGTTTTTGACCATCAGCGGCTCCTGCAACAGATCCTTGCGCGGTGCTTCATCGTCCGGGTGGTATTCCAGGATCAAAAAGTTCGGCGTGGAGGCGGCGAAGTGCACGTTGACCGTGGTGGCCACCGGCCCCATGGGGTTGTGCGGCGCCACCATCACGTAATGCGCCTCGGCCAGGGCGGCGATCTTCTTCATCTCGAGCAGCCCGCCGGAGATGCAGATGTCGGGCTGGATAATGTCCAGGCACTGCGCGGCCAAAATCGCCCGAAACTCGTGCTTCATGTAGTTGCACTCGCCGGCGGCCAGCGGGATCTCGACGTGCGAGGCGAGCTTGGCCATGGCGTCCACGTTTTCCGGCCGGATCGGTTCCTCCAGCCACAGCGGCCGGTAGGGCTGGATCTCTTTGGCCACCCGCAGCGCGCGGATCGGCTCGAAAAACTTGGCGTGGATGTCCACGGCGATGTCCACGTCCGGCCCCACCGCGTCCCGCACCGCGGCGATGCGCTCGCCGGCCGCGCGCGTTACATAGTTATAAGGCATGGCGTTGCTATTGGGCGGGTGCGGCGAAATCTTCACCCCCGTGTAGCCGTATTTCTGAACCAGCGCCTTGGCGTTGGCTCCGAGCTCCTTCGGCTCCCGCCCGCCCGGGCTCTGGTAGACGCGAATCTTGTCCCGGATGCGCCCGCCGAGCAACATGTACACCGGCAGCCCCGCTGCCTTGCCCGAGATGTCCCACAGCGCGTGCTCGATGCCGCTCAGCGCGGAGTTGACCACCGAGCCGCCCGGAAAGCGTGTGAAGTTATAGAGCGTCGCCCAGATGTACTCGATGTTGCGCGGGTCCATCCCCACCAGCCAGCGCTTGTAATCGTTGATGGTGGCGATGGTGGCCTCGTCGGGCCCCACCGAATACGCCTCCCCGATGCCGTGAATGCCCTGATCGGTCAGCACCTTGACAAACAGCAGGTTTCGCCCGCCAACGCCCACCAGGAAGGTTTTGATGTCGGTGATCTTGATCGCCGGTCGCGTACCCACCGGCAGCGGCGTTTGCAGCGGGGCCGCCGCCAGCAAAGGAACCCCGGATCCCGCCAGGAATTCACGTCGTTTCATTTGTCGCCTCCGAAGGCTGCCAGCCGTCAGCACTCAACCACGCGGCACTCGGGCCGCTGATAGCTGACCGCTGATTATACCGATTCGGAGGCGAGGGGCCCTACTTTTTGTGGGAAACAAGTAATCAGCCGTGAGCAACCCTGGCTCCTGACTCCTGTCTCCCGGCCCCTACTTTCTGATCTTCACCGGGGCCTGCAAGCGGAAGGTGAGCAGCGACTCGGCGGGAAGCAGCACATCCTTCCTGCCGGTGGCATAAGCGCCCGCGGTGCCTGCCGCTGCACCGGCGCCCGCGCCGATCAGCGCCCCGGTTCCCCCGCCGGCCAGCCCGCCAATCAGGGCCCCCGCACCGGAGCCGCCGCCGATCAACGCCAGGTTCCGATTTTTATGAGAGCGGGCCGAGCGGCTCACACTGCTGGTCGTGATGGGGTAGGACTTCCCTTGCCACTCCAATGTGTCCAGGGTCACCGACAAACGAGCGGGGGTCTTCAAATGGCCCGAGGCGACGGCGTGGATCACGTGGCCGTGAACGATGGCGCCCTTGGGCACCACGACCTTGTCGCCCACCACCACCGGGGCGTGCAGGGTCGCGTCAAACTCTTCGCCGGCCTCGCTCCGCGCCGATCCCACCGACTGGTTCAGCCGCACCTGCAGCTCGGTCCCGCCAGGGACCTCGATTTCAGAAGCCACCACCGCGCGCAGCTTTTCCGTCAGCGATTTTTCAGGCTCCTTGCCAGTGGCATCCACCGTCTGCGCCGGTTGCGAGGCGCAGCCCGCCATCCACAGGACCAAGGCTGCCACCGCCAACACCGGCGGTTTGATGTTGTGTCTCATCGTATTCCTCCGCACCCTCCTCCGGTGCAATCGGCGTGCCAGGAGCCAATGCTTTGAAAACAAAGGTGATTGGCAGATCTTCGCGCCGCTAGGGGGCAGGTAAAAATGCCAGGCTCCGGCAATTCTTTCGCTGCCGGTCACACCGTTTTCTAAAGATGATAAGCCCTTTCAGGTGTATACCTTATGACCAGTTCGCGGCTCCAGCCCCGGGCCGGTTTTTGGAACTCCCTGGTAAGCTGAAACTAGAAAGGGGTCTTGAGCAATGCCTCCTGAGCCGATACCCGATCCGGTTCTGATTCCGGATTTCGGCTTCTAATTCGAAAGCGGAGGAACACAAAAACCCGATAGCGGTTTGGAGCAGCCCCACGCGGGCTGCGATCCCTGACGGGGGATTCTCTTGCAAAATGCGAGAGAATCCCCCATAATCCTAGGAGTGAGCGGAAGAAACAGAAACAATGTAATACGATTGTTGGCAAAAATAACAGTAGTTTTTTTGTTTTGTTTTCAAAATTGGCTTTGTTCTGCAAAAAACAATCTTGAGCTACGACTGGAAGCGGCGGTGGCGGCGTTCCATCAAGCGCGCTACCGGGAGGCGCTCGACCACTACCGGGAGGCGCTCGAGGAAGCCGGGCGGGACGGCGCGCCGGCGGGGGTTCGGGGTCGCATCGAGCGTGGCATGGGAGCCTGTTGGATCGCCCTCAGCGACTATCGGGCGGCTCTGGAGACACTGGCCCGCGCCCGGGCGGACACCCTGGCCGGAGGCAGCCGGGAAGACCTGGCCGCGGTGGACGCGAATCTCGCTGCTGCGCACCTCTACCAGGGCGACCTCGACAGCGCGCGGCGCATCTACCGGCGCGCGCTGGGCCTGCTGGCCGAATCACCGCGCTCCCCGCACCGTTGGGCGATCGTGACCAGCCTTACAGCGATCGAACTGCGCCGCGAGCGGTATTCGCAGGCGATCGACCTTTTGGGGCCGGTCTTGCGCGCGGCCCAAGCTTCGGGCGACCGCGGCCTGGAGGCCGCTGCCCGGGACCTGATTGGCTTCGGCTACCTCGGTCTGGGCGATTTCGGCCGAGCCCGGGATTCGTTCTCCCGCTCCCTGGAGGCCCGCGGCGGCGAGTCGGCCCGCTCTCTGACGTACCTGGGCATGACCGAGCTGAAGCGCGGCAGTCCCGAAGTGGCTCTCGGGATTCTGGCGCGCAGCGCAGCGGTGGCTCAGCAGGAAGAGAGCCCGGTGGAGCTGTGGAAGGCCCTCTACTGGCGTGGCAGGTCTTACTGGGATCTTCGGCAGTGGGACGCGGCAGCTGCGGATCTGCGCAGCGCCGTGGAGGTGCTGCAATCCATCCGCTCCCGGGTGGCGCCGGCCGATGGGCTGCGGGTGCAATACGAGGTGAGCCATTCCAAGGTTTACAGCGCCCTGGCCGAGCTGCTCTGCGAGCGGGAAAGGGTGGCCGAGGCGTTCGAGGCCGTCGAGCTGGAGCGGGGGCAAAGCCTGCGGGCGCTCATCGAAGC
>JACQDI010000299.1 GCA_016201195.1 Acidobacteriota bacterium
CACTCTGGGCGCCGCCACGTTCGGCAAAATCACCTCCGCGCAGGCCGAGCGCGAGCTCCAGCTTGGGCTGAAGTTCTACTTCTAATATGGGGCCTACTGGAAAAACAGGACCTTGGTGATCATCCGGTACGGCCCCGGCTCGTAGTCCTTGGCGTGGATCTGATACGCCGGCTGGGCCGTCCGCACCACCGCCGGAATCACGTCCGGGTCGTCGTGCAGGTGGTAGCTGCTGATCGCCATGCGGGGCCGGAATCGGGCGAGCGTTTGCCGCGCGCCCTCCAGGGCGCGGCGCTCCGAGCCTTCGATGTCCATCTTGATGAAGTCCACCCGGTCGAGATGGAGTTCCTCGACGATCTCGTCCAGCGTCACCACCGGCAGGCCAGGGAGCTTCGAGCTGTCGGGCACTTCGCGCACGAAGCTGTGGCCGGCGGAATTGTCGGCCGAGTCCCGGAGCGTCAGGTAGGTTTTCTCGTTCCAGATGCCCGCCTTGACCAGCATCACGCGGCCGGCGGCGATCTCGGAAGCCAGGTTGGCTTCGAGGCACGCGATATTGACCGGCTCGGGCTCCACGGCGATGATCCGTGCCGCACCGCGATCGAGGGCATACCGGGTGAACGTGCCCACGTGAGCCCCGCCGTCGATCACCGTATCGCCGGGCCGGATTACCACTTGCCGGCTCTCATAGTCGTGCTGCATGGTCAGTTCCCAAACCAGCCACGCCATCAGATCTTTACCCGGAGCGGGGATCCAGAAGGTCCCCAGCTTGCTCTGATACAGCTCCAGCGTTTTTCCTGCCTCTTGCTTCTCCCCGATCAGCTTGATGCCGGCCCTTACTTCGGGCGCGGCCTGGTAGAACGTGCAGCAGCCGGCAAGGGCATTGTGGTGGATCTGCTCCCAGGGAATGTAAGGCAGGTGCCCGGCCAGCTTTTCGTAATACGGCCGGCCTCGCCACCACACGGAGCATTCGCGCGGATCGATACTGGACCAGGCGACGCCAGCCACGACCATGCCGAGCGCCACCAGCCAGGCTTTGCGCCCTTGAGCCGACCACAGTACACCCGCTGCCAGGATCAGGGCCGCCAGCAACAAGGAGTCGTGAAACAAGAAGACTCCCTCTCCCACGAACAGAACCACCACGGCCGCCAGCAAGCTTAGCCATCTACGCCGGCGGATCACCGGCTGCTCAAGTGTATTTATCATCTGAAACCACTCCACTACCAAGTTATGTTTATAGACCCTCTGGTGGTTGAAGGACATACGTCGATTGCCCGAGCAGGTGCAGGAAATCACCCTAGGTTGGGGAGAAAAGATCTCGCGCTAAGCGAAGCTCGCAAAGGCCGCAAAGGTGTTCTTGGCGACCTTTGCGCCCTTTGCATCTTTGCGTGAGGGTCTCTGCCTGAAATGAATCCTTGATTTACTGCACCGCCGCCGACCCCGGAGCCACCAGCGCAAAGTAACCCTTGGCCAGCTCGGGTTTCAGGCGGATGGCCCGCTCGAAGGCCTTGCTGGCCTCGGCCTCCTGGCCCAAGCCCTGTTGGGCGATGGCCAGGTTGAGGTAGGCCTCGGCGAACTCGGTCTTGTGCGAGACGGCTTGCGTGTAGAGCCGGATCGCATCCTGATGGTTGCCGGCCTTCTGCTCGAGCAGCCCGGCGTTGAACAGAACCTCCGGGTTATTGGGCTTCATCTCCACCAGGCGGCGGTAGATCTGGCGCGCCTCCTCGAAGCTTTGGCTGAGCAAATGGGCGCCGGCCAAGCCGAGCAGCGCCTCCGGATCATCGGGGTTCAGCCGCAGGTTTTCGGTGAACGCCTTCTGGGCCTCGGCGGCCTTTTCCGACTTGAGGTAGACGATGCCCAGGTTGAGCCAGGCCTCGGTCCAATCGGGCTTCTCCTTCACACACTGCTCATAGGCGGCAGCCGCCCGTTGCCAGTCGCCGCGCTTGTGCAGGACCAGGGCCAGGCGAAAGCGGGCATCCAGGTAGTCGGGTTTTTCCTGGAGCAGGCGTTGGTAGCAGTCCGCGGCCTCGGCCTCCTTGGACTTTTTCTCGTAGATCAAGGCCAGGTTGTAGAGAGGCGCGAGCGCTTTGGGATCGAGGCGCAGAGCGTGGAGGTATTCGGCGACCGCGTCGCCGTCGTTGCCCTGCTCCTCACAGGCGATGGCAAGATTGATGTGCGGCTCCACCGCGTCGGGTTTCAGCCGCGCGGCCTCCCGGTAGGCGGTAGCCGCCTCCTGGTGCTGGCCGAGCTTCTGACAGGTGGCGCCCAGGTTGTACCACCCCTCGAAAGACTGGGGATTGAGCTTGACGACCTTCTCATAGTGTTGGCACGCCTGCTTGAAAAGATCCATGCGAAAGCTGGCGTAGGCAAGACCCTCGTGGGCGGCCCAGGAATCGGGCTTGGCGCGGACCAGCCGGTCGTAGGAGTTGAGCGCGCTCTTGAAGTCCCCGGTCTCGCAGTACACCGAGGCCAGATTGGAGAGCGCCTCCTCCGAGTTGGGCTCGAGCTCCAGAGCTTTCTTGTAGCCGGAGATGGCCGGCTCGTATTGCTTGGCCAGGTGGAAGCTGACGCCCAGGCCGAAGCGGGCGGCGAACGAGTTGGCGTTGGCCTTCAGGTAGGTCTCATAGGCAGATTGCGCGGAGGTAAACTCGCCCATCTTGGTGTAGGCGGTGGCCAGGCCGAGGTGGGCGTCGACCAGCTCGGGCGCGTTATGCAACACCGTCTGGAAGGCGCGGCAGGCCTCCGGATAGGCGCCCAGCGCCTCGTAGCAGAGGGCGAGATTGAACTCGGCTGCGGTGTTGTCGGGATCGACGGCGAGCAGGTCGCGGTACGCCTTAGCCGCCTCGGCGTGCTGCTTGCGCTCGAGGTAGATCTGGGCCATGGCCGAATAGATCTCGGCCAGGTTCTCGCCGCCTTTGCGTGCCTTCTCCAGGTGGCTGAGGGCTTCCTCGGCCTTGCCCTGCATGTGCAGGGCGACAGCGGTGGCGAAGAACTCGTTGGAGTCCTGGCCGTTGGGGTTCGACCGCCGCTCCTCGGCGGGAGCGGTGCGCTGCCTGGCGCTGCCGGGGGTGGAGAGGGCCGTTTCCTTGTTTTTTTCGGTTGTGAGGTCACCAAAGATTCTCATGGGATTTTCTCCAAGCTAATTTCCTGCGCGAGACGCGCCGGACTGGCGCGTGCAAAACCGGTAAAAGTCGCGAACCCAGACTATGGCGCGTCCGGTCGGGTCGTCGTTGCCCACCACCGACAAAGAGTGGACCAGGCTGACCTCGCCCGGCTCGGCGAAAAAGCCGACCCCGCCGCGCTTGAGGCGAGAGTCGCTGAAGGAGTCCACACCCCGGTCGAAGACCATGGTGGTCGTGCGCTCCCCCGAGATCTGAACCGTGACGTGATACACCTTGTTCTCTTCGACATCGAACGGCACGGCGGAGGCGTGGGGCTTGTCGGCCTCCGAGCCGTTGATCACCGCGTAGCGCAACAGGACGCTCCGCCGCTCGCGCCCCGTGCCCTGGCGGGTGAGCTTGAAAGCGTAGTAGTTCTTGTCGTCGGCGGCGCGGACGACCCAGTCCAGCGCTCCCTTGCGGATCAGGCCGGAGAAGCTGAATTCATAGTCCTCGTGGCCCAGTGACGGGCGGTACAGCGACACACCGGTCTGGATCTCCGCCAGCCCGTCGGCGCGCCGCGACAGGATGGCCGGGTTGGTCCAGGCATCCGCACCTTGCTGGAAGTTCTCTTCGAACAGGAAGTACGACCGTTCCTGAAGCGGCCGGACTGCCCACTCCAGCGCGGCGTTGGTCATCGACTTGGGGTTATGGAGCGACCACAGCAGCACCACCAACGTCACGCCCGCAACCAGCCCAGCTTTGGCCCGCCGGTCGGCCAGCGCCGGGAGGACGATCTCGTGCCAAGCCAGGGCGGCTTGCCGGGGCAGGCGTTTTTTCAGCCCTGCCCGGGCGCGCTCTGACTCTTCCAAAGCCAAGCGCAGGGCGTCTTCGGCCCGCGCCCGCTCCACTGCCGCGTCGGGAGCGGGTTGTTCCGGCTTGCCCACGGTATCGCGACTCTCGACGGCGATATCATCCGGCTCGGCGCTTTGCTCGACCGGCGGCAGGGGCTGAAGAGACGGAGCCTTCACCGCGCTGCGAGCCGTCAGGGCCACCTTTCGCAGCTCCGGCCCTGGCACCGCCTGAGACTGCGGAGCGGAGCCTCCCAGGCCGGCGAGAACCGGGGCCGGCGCCTGCGGGATGCCCACTTTGTCTGCATAGGGCTTCATCTCAACGAACTGCCCGGCCGGCGCGGCGGACCTGCGGCGGATCGCGGCGAACCGGGGCAGCTTGAGATTCTGCGCGCTCACTTCAGGCGGCCGGGCGCCGCACGGGGCCTGACCCGCTTGCCGCGTATCCACAGGTGACGGCCAGGCCTGGGCTGTGTCTGCGAGCATCAGCCGGCGAGCTGCTGGACGCAGCGGGACCAGGGAGCGCACCGGCAGGTGGGCTACCGGCGGGGGAGCCGCCGGGACCGCTTCGGTCCGGATCGGGGAGAACGGCCGGTCCAACGCAGTCGATGGGGTCAGGGGCCGGCAGCGGAATTCTTCTTCTTGACTGGGGGTCCAGGCCTGCGGGACGCCGATAGGGTTCAGTTCGAGAGGCGGGGGTTCCAGGCGCTTGACCGGCGCACGCGGCTCAGCGGTCGTGTCCATCTTGCGGGCTCGGACCCGGTCGGCAAACCGGGGCGAAAGTAGGATGACGCGCGCCGTCGCCTCTTCGCCGGGCACAGGTGGCAGCGCCGCGAACACCCGAGGACGCGCCACTTCCGGCGGCCGCACCAAAGTAGTCATGTTGCGCGGAGGTGGTCCGCCCGGCATCCGTACGAGGTATGCGGGCCGGGCGGACCAGGCCCTGAGATCCGTCGGGCGCCAGGGCTTCGATTCAGGTTCGCGCAACGCCTCCGCCAGGTCTCGGAGGCCGGCCGCCTGCACCCGCGCCGGAACAAAGGCGGCCCGCTCCAGTACTCCGGGCATCTGCACCGGGTAAGCGGGCCGGTCGGACCAAGTCCCCAAGTCCGACGGGCGCCAGGGCCGCGATTCAGGTTCACGCAACGCCTGCGACAGGTTCCGGAGACCGGCCGCCTCCACGCGCGCCGCAACGAAGGCGGCCCGCTCCAGTACTCCAGGCATCTGCACCGGGTAAGCGGGCCGGTTGGACCGGGCTCCGAGATCCGCCCGGCGCCAGGGCCGCGACTCGGGTCCGCGCCACGCGACTGCCAGCTCCCGGATGCCCGCCGTCTGCTTCGGCGGCCCAGCCAAGCCGGCCTGCTGCGGCGCGCCCGGCATCCGCACCGTGTAAGCCGGCCGGTTGGACCCGGCTCGGAGCTCCGCCGGGCGCCAGGGTTGCGACTCACGTTCGCGCAGCGCCGCTGCCAATTCTCGGAAGCCCGCCGCCTGCCTGCGCGCCGGAACGAACGCGGCCTGCTCCAGCACGCCGGGCGGGACCAGGCAGATCGCGGGCGTGGCGCTGCAGATTTGGAGATGGCTGCCGGCCACCCCCAGCGACGGGCTGCCCGCCGGCGTAGGGACCACCACAGACAAGAAATCCTCCACCGGCCGCGCGCTGCCCACCCCGGCGACGCGGGCCAAGAGGCCTCCCCGATGCTCCAGCGTCGGCTGCCGGACTGCGCGTCCGTTTCCGGCCAACCGCGGGCCTTCCCACAGCGACCGGGCCGACAAGCGCGGCAGCCCGGGGTCCAGCAGGCGCAGGTCGACCCAGACCGGTCCAGCCGTGGTCGCGGGGTGCGCCTTCAACAGGCTGGCCAGCGGATCCGGCACTCGCCGGGAAATCACAGGAGGCGGAGGCGGGGCTACCAGGGTCGAAAGGCCTGCACGAGCCGCACGCGACGGATCCCACAGGGTCAGCGGATCCAGGCTCAAGGGCAGCCGCGGGCGCGGCGAAATGGCGCTCCCGTCGTGGAACAGCCACAAGTTCGTGTCCCGCTCCGGGTTGTAACGGCGTACTTCCATCACCGCGAACGACTGTAACTCCATCGGCCGGCGCGGCTCCTCCACCACCGGGGGACCCACGCCGATCAGGCCCAACCGATGGATGGGGTCCTCGGCCGGCTGGCTGGACTTTGTTTCGTGGTATTCCAGCAGGCGGCCTACCGCCTCTCTCTTGTATTGCTCCAGGTGTTCGTCACAGCAAAAGTCCGAGCCGGTTTTCAGACGCCTCCAGCGGGAGATCTTTTCATGACAAAGCAAGCAATACATAGATGCTGCGTCCGCTTCGAGGGGAGCGTGGCGACACTCTTTCGCCCAGGTGTTGGGCTGGCAAAAAGACAGCGCACACCTCGCGAAAGCTCGCGACTCCCCAACTTCATTCTGGGGCAAGGGTCGGGTGGAAGCGATAAGGGTCTCTGCTTAGTCCTCCGGAGGAATGCGCCCTAATTCCAGGTAGTTCGCTGGCTCACGTGTGGGGTGGTCTCTGGCGGTCCGCCCTACGCGAGCCACTCGGAGAGGTGGGCGGTCACGAACTCGTCGTCGTTTAGGTGGGGATAGGCGCGGCAAACCCGGTCGATTTGCTCCATCTGGCCGGGGGAGAGGTCTTCGTTGGGATTGAGGCGCCACCGGCCGGCCAGCAATCCCTGGCGGCGCAGAACCTCGTGGATGCCGGCGATCGATCCGGCAAAGTTATGCTCGGGATCGAACAGCGCCCCATTCGCGTCGGTCACCTCGGCGGCAAGAGTGAGGATACTCTGAGGGACGGAAGGGCTGAGGGCGTGGATTTGGTCGAGCATCTCGACGGCGCGGCGGGTCCACACCGCCCAGTGGCCGAGCAGGCCGCCGGCGATGCGCACCCCGCCGGGGAAGGTTGTCAGCAGGTCGGTCACAATGGAGTCGTCGTTGCCGGTGTAAAGGGCGATGTCCCGGACGCGACCGGCAGCGGCGACGGCGCGCACCACGTCAAGCGTCTGGTAGCGGTTGAAGGGGGCGATTTTGATCGCCGCCACGTTGTCAACTTCGACAAAGCGTCGCCAGAAGGCGGAATCGAGGATGCGGCCGCCGACGGCGGGCTGCAAGTAGAAGCCGAACAAGGGAATCACCTCGGCCACGGCGCGGGCGTGGGTGATCAACTGCTCAACCGAAGCGTCGCGCAGGGCGCTCAGGCTGAGTAGGCCGGCGTGGTAGCCGAGATCCTGGGCGATAGAGGCCTCGGCCACGGCCTGCGATGTAGGGCCGCAGATGCCCGCGACGCGGATCAGCGGCGCGCGGCCGGCGGTCTCGGCGGCCAGCTCGAGCACCGGCCGGTATAAGCCGAACTTCGGGTCGCGAATCTCGAACTGCGTGGTGTGCACGCCGACGGCGATGCCTCCGGCGCCGGCGGCCAGGTAGTAGCGAGTCAGCGCGCGCTGGCGACGTTCGTCCAGGCGCCGCTCGGCGGTGAGAGCGAGAGGATGTGCGGGGATGACCACGCCCTGGCGCAACCGGGCGGCGATGTCGGGCGGCAAGGGCATCAGAATCTCCCGTCGCGCTGCTCGTAATGTGTGGGCTTGTCCAGGCTGCGGCCGCCGATTTTCACCCAGTGCGCGATCCACGCGATCATTTGCTCGAGCGAGGCTTCCGGAGGGCCGAACATGCGGTGGCACAGCGCCGCGTTGCTCAGCAGCGCCGTATCCGCTTCGGTTCCGCAAAAGACCGGCTCGATGCCGAAGATCTCGCCAAACCGGCAAGCGACGCGCCGGATGGAAATGATCTCCGGGCCGGTCAGGTTGAGCACCAGCGCCGGCGACTGGCAGTGAGCGAACGCTCGCAGGGCGACCGAATTCGCGTCCCGCTGCCAGATCACGTTCGCGTAGCCCATGGCCAGATCGATGGGCCGGCGCGCAAACACTTTTTGCGCCACGTCGTGCAGCACGCCGTAACGCAGGTCGATCGCGTAGTTGAGCCGGAGAATCACGACCGGGGTGCCGTGCTTTTCGGAAAAATATTCGAACATGCGCTCGCGCCCCAGGGCCGATTGCGCATACTCGCCCACCGGGCCGGTCGGGTCGGACTCGGTTGGTCCGCCGGAGCCGACCGGCATCAGCGGGTAGACGTTGCCGCTCGAAAAGGCCACGAAGCGCGAATGGTAAAACCGCTCGGCGACCATCGCCGGCGCCAGGGTATTCATGGCCCAGGTAAGCCACTCCTGGCCGGTCGAGCCGAACTTGCGCCCGGTCATGAAGATGATGTTGGGCACATCGGGGAGAGCCAAGAGCGCGGCGCGGTCGAGCAGGTCGCACGAAACAGGCTCGATTCCGGCGCGCTCGAGTTCTTCGGCCAACCCCGGCGTGGAGAAGCGGGACACGCCGAGAATCCGCTTGCGAATACCGGCTCCGTCGCACGCGCGGCGGGCAAGCCGGGCGAGCGAAGGTCCCATCTTGCCCCCGACGCCGAGCAGCATCAGGTCGCCGTCCAGGGCAGCCGTAGCGGCGACATCGGCCGGAGACGGCCGCGACAGCATTTCCTCGAGTTGTTCCTCGCTTTCAATCATCGACGTTTATTATGACAGCGGCCAGTGGTTTCACGCCATGAGACACGGCTGCGCCCGCGCCTCCCGCAGGTTGACACGGGCATTAGACTGGAAGTAAAGGGGGGCTCCGGACCGCATCCGGTTCGGAGCAAATATCAACATGACGCAAAAGCAGTCCCGCGGGATCCCGGATCCCGCCACGATAGAAGTGCATCCGATCGCGAGCCTGTTTCCGCTGATCGAGGGCCCGGAGTTTGACGAGCTGGTCGAGGACATCCGCCAAAACGGCCTGCGGACGCCGCTGCTGCTCCACGCCGACGGGCGTATTCTGGACGGCCGCAATCGCTTGCGCGCCTGCCTCGTCGCCGGCGTGGAGCCGCGGTTCGAACAC
>JACQDI010000300.1 GCA_016201195.1 Acidobacteriota bacterium
AATGCTGGTCAGGGCTGGGACGCCTGGGCTGAACCTCTCGCGACCTGCTCCTGAAGACTCGCACCGGGACCGGTGACCACGTCAAAGCCGGCTCGGGAGCCGCTCACCCGCACGCCGGCCGCCCAATCGACGGATTGGGGAGCATTTTGAGTCGTTAACAAGTGTTATGCTGTCCTGCGCCCAACCAGCATCCTGGAACAGCCAAGGGGGACGCAGGTGGGCTTTAGGAGGCGCGGGAGCGCGCCACCCCCCTCGCGAGCAGGAGGTTTCCGCCACCATCTGGTGCACCGGACGCCTGGCTTGCGCTCGGCGCAAGCACGCGCGCACCACCGCCAGGTTCGCCACGTTCGCGCAGCCCGAAAACGGGAGCTCTGTGGGCCGGATTGAGCCAACTCTGATCCTCCCGCCGGCTGAACATCGGCGTTAGCCGCAAGCCGGCAAAACGCAACCGTCAGCCTGGACAACGGAAGGGTCGAAAACCGTGGATATGTGTCAGATGGACAAGCCGCAGGCTCACCCTACGCCGAGGTTGGTGCGGATGAGAGGACTTGAACCTCCACCCCCTTGCGAGGACTAGAACCTGAATCTAGCGCGTCTGCCAATTCCGCCACATCCGCACGTGATTTCATTTTGACAGCAGGCGCTGGGGCCTGTCAAATTAGACGTGATGGGTACGATCGGGGGCGATCGCTTGCTCGAGGCGCTCGAGCGGCATTGGGAGTCGCGGGAGTTCCGGCCCCTGCAGCGGGAAACCATTGAGGCGGTGCTGGACCGGCGGGACGTGGCAGTAGTGATGCCCACCGGCGGCGGAAAATCCCTGTGCTACCAGATGCCGGTGCTGTTCCTGCCGGGCACGGCGGTGGTGGTTTCGCCGCTCATCGCCCTGATGAAGGACCAGGTGGAGCGGCTCACCCAGCGGGGCATTCGTGCCGCCGCCCTGAACAGCTCTACGCCTTACCCCGAGCAGCATCGCATCCACCGCGAGATCCGCGAGGGAACCCTGCGGCTGCTCTACATCGCGCCGGAGCGTCTGCTGCGGGAAGACACCGTGGAGCTGATCCGGCACACGCCGGTCTGCTACTACGCCATCGACGAGGCCCACTGCATCTCGGAGTGGGGGCATGAATTCCGCCCCGATTACCGGCGGTTGAGCGAGCTGCGGCAATGGCACCCGGAAGCGCCGATCCTGGCGCTGACGGCGAGCGCCACGCGCCGCGTCCGGCACGACATCCTGACGCAACTCGGGATGCGCGATCCCGCCAAGTTCATCCGCAGCTTCGAGCGGAAGAACCTGCGCTACATGGCCCGGCAAACCGACGGGCAAACCCAGTGGCGTCTGCTCGAGGCGGCGCTCCAGGCCCACGCCCGCCGGAGCGTGATCGTTTACGCTTCGACCATTGCCGTGGTTGAGCAGACGGCCCGGCAATTGAACCAGCGCGGGATCGGCGCCGTGGCCTACCATGCGCAGTTGCCGCCCGAACGGCGCCGCGCGGCGCAGGAGCGGTGGATGGCGGGCGATCCGCCGGTGCTCGTGGGCACCATCGCCTTCGGAATGGGGATCGACAAGCCGGATGTGCGAGCGGTGATCCACCTGTCGCTGCCCAAGTCGGTCGAACAGTATTACCAGGAGGCGGGACGCGCCGGGCGTGACGGCGAGCCGAGCGATTGCCTCCTGCTGTGGCAGGCGGCGGATGCCGGGGTGATCGCCTATTTCATCAAGCAGATGGGAGACGAAGAGGAGCGCCGGCGCGCCTGGCGGCGATACCATGACATCCGCGGGTACGCCCAAAGCGTGATGTGCCGCCACGTCACGATCTGCCGCCATTTCGGCGAGCCGGTTCCTTCGCGCATTTGCGGCATGTGCGACGTGTGCGGCCCGGTGCCGGAGTGGTATGAGCAGTTGTATCAGCGAGTGCCACAGCCGGAGGCGATCCGGCCGCATGCGCCGGTCAGGAAACCTCGTCGCGAGAAAGTTGCGGCCCCCGCAGCCGCGGCGACGCCAGCCTCCGAAGCGGTCTTCGGGAGGCTCCGCGCCTGGCGTCTCCAGTTGGCCCGCCGGGAGAAGGTGCCCCCGTATGTCATTTTTCACGACTCTGTGCTACGTTCCATCGCGGCGGCCCGTCCGGCGGATCTGCATACTCTGGCGAACATCTCCGGCCTCGGCCCCGTGAAGCTCGAGAAGTACGGCGCCGAGGTCTTAAAGGTGGTGCAGCCTTCTGACTCCTGACTCCTTCTGTGCTGGCCGGCATCTCCGGCCTCGGCCCTGTTAAGCTGGAGAAGTACGGCGCCGAAGTGTTGAAGGCGCTCGAAGATTCTCACTTCTGTCTTCTGTATTCTGCTTTATGGACTTCGCTCCCTTCGTCAAATCCTCGGTCGACATCGTGAGGGTTGTGGGCGATTACGTGCGGCTGAAGAAGCAGGGGCCGCACCGGATGGTCGGTCTTTGCCCGTTCCATTCCGAAAAAACCCCTTCGTTTTCCGTTCATGCCGGCCTCCAAATCTTCAAGTGTTTCGGCTGCGGCAAGGGCGGCGACGTCTTCAACTTCCTGATGGAAATCGAGGGGATGAGCTTTTACGAGGCGCTGAAAGCGCTGGCCGAGCAGCACGGCATCCCCATGCCCAAGCGCGGGCCCGAGGCGATGGCCGACGAGGAGACGCGGCTGCGCGCGGCCCTCTACCAGGCGCACGAGATTGGCATGCGCCTGTTTCGCGCGCAACTGGATGCTCCGGAGGGCCAAGCCGCGCGCGAGTACCTGGTCAAACGGGGCCTGCCGCCGGACGCTGTCGCGGAGTTCGGCCTGGGGTATGCTCCCGGCGGCAGCCGCTTGGCGCGAGCTCTGGAAAAGGAAGGTCTCACCCCCGAGCAGATCGAAGCCTCCGGCCTGGCGCTCAAGAGCCAGGACGGCCCCGCGTTCTATGACCGCTTCCGCAACCGGCTGATCTTCCCCATCAAAAACGAGAGCGGCAAGCTGATCGCGTTTGCCGGGCGGGCGCTCGATGCCGACCAGCAGCCCAAGTATCTGAACTCGCCCGAATCGCCGATCTATAAGAAGAGCTACGTGCTCTACAACCTGGACCGCGCCAAGCAGCAGATGCGGCAGCGGGAACGCGTGGTGCTGGTCGAGGGATACATGGACGCAATCGGAGTGTGGCGTGCCGGGGTGAAGGAAGTGGTGGCCAGTTGCGGCACGGCGCTGACCGGGGAGCAGATCCGCATGATCGGGCGGCACGCGCGCTCGGTCGTCGTCAACTTCGATCCGGACGCCGCCGGCCGCAACGCCGCCGAGCGGTCGATCCTGATGTTTTTGGAGGAAGGGCTGCACGTGCGGGTATTAAACCTGCCGGAGGGCCTCGACCCAGACGAGTACTGCAAGAAGCGCGGTGGCGAGGCCTACGAGGCGCTGCTCACGCGCGCG
>JACQDI010000301.1 GCA_016201195.1 Acidobacteriota bacterium
CTAAGTAGGTAGGATTCTTCCTGGCCCCGGACGGCGTCCGGGGCCATCCTTTTCCCACCCGGAGTAGAAGTGTATTCGCGGGCGAGCCTTCGGAGGAACATCCATGAAAAAGGTGATATTGCTGAGCTTGCTGCTCGCGGCGGGGGCTTGGGCCACCCCGGTGGACGGCCGCTGGGTCGTCACGTTCCAGACCCCTAAAGGAACCAAGGAACTGGTGCTCAACTTGAAGGCCGATGGCGACCGACTTACCGGAACGGTCGGCATGGGGCGCAAAGGTCGCGCTGTGCAGATCGTAGACGGCAAGATCAACGGCGACGAGATCTCTTTCACCACCAAGGCCGGGGGCCGCAAGCAGCAGAACCGTGCTAAGATTCTGTGGACCGGCAGGATCGACGGCAACGAGTTGACCGGATCCCGGCAGCGCGAGGGAGGCCGGCGCGGCCGTCCGTTCACGGCAGTGAAACAGTAGTTGTCAGGTGTCAGGCGCCTGAGGATTCGTGGATTTCAAGAAGACCTACGACGCGATCGTAGTGGGGTCCGGAGCCGCGGGTGGATTTGCGGCCAAAGGGCTCACCGAGGGCGGCCTCGAGGTGCTGCTGCTCGAAGCGGGTCCGCCGCTCGATCCCGCCAAAGACTTCCTCACCCATCGCTGGCCCTATCAGATGCCTTTCCGGGGATTTGACCGTCCGGGAGACCGCGAGAAGTTTTACCCCAACCAGTGGACGGCAGACGAGTACAGCCGCCGCCTTTATATCGAGGACCGGGATCATCCTTACACAACTGAGCCGGGGAAGCCCTACCGCTGGGTTCGGTCGCGGTTTGTGGGCGGCAAGATGCTGCACTGGGGCCGCAACGCGCGGCGCTTGAGCGATTACGATTTCAAGGCCGCCGACCGCGATGGTTACGGGGAGAACTGGCCGATTACCTACGCCGAGCTGGCGCCGTACTACGACAAGGTGGAGAGCTTCATCGGCGTGGCGGCGTCGATTGAGAATATCCCTCACCTGCCGGACGGGAAGTACCTGCCGCCGTTCCCGCTGAATTGCGGGGAGCGCATGGTGCAGAAGGTGGCGCCCACGCTGGGACTGGGGATGCGGGTGATCCCGAAGCGCGCGGCACAGCGATCGCGGAGCGTCAACGGTCTGGCTGCGTGCCACTACTGTGGCAGTTGCGGGCGCGGCTGCGACGTAGGGGCGTTCTGGAACGCCATCTCCGATACTTTGCCCGCAGCGAAAAAGACCGGGCGGCTCACGCTCCAGCCCAACGCCGTAGTCCGCGAGGTTCTGGTGGACGCGAACGGTAAGCCCCGGGGCGTGGCCTTCGTGGACCGGCTCAGCAAGAAATCCTACGAGGCCAAGGGGCGAGTCATCGTGCTGGGGGCTTCGGCCCTGGAATCGACGCGGGTCCTGCTGAACTCCGTATCCCGCTTCTGGCCCACCGGACTGGCCAACTCGAGCGGCGTGCTCGGCCATTACCTGATGGACAACTGGGGCGGCCCCGGCATCAGCGGCCTGCTGCCGCAGCTTCGCGACCGGGCGGTGGTCAACGAGGACGGCAAGTCGAGCGGGGTAGATATCGTCGCTTACCGCAATATCACCTCGCGCCATCCCAGGTTCATCCGCTCCTATACCCACGAGGGAGGAGCTGGCACGCGCCTCTTTCCGGGCTTCGCGCGCTCGATGACGGGCTACGGCTCCCAGTTCAAGAAGAGCGTGCGGAGCTGGTACACCACGCCCATCAGCTTTAACACGCGGGCGGAGACGCTGGCGCGCTGGGAAAATTACGTGGAGATCGACAAGAACGTAGTCGACGCTTGGGGCATCCCGGTTCTGAAGATGCACTGCCTGTTCAGCGACAATGAATACGCCATGGCGCGGGACGCGGTCGAAAACCTCCAGGCCCTGTTCCACGCCCTGGGCGCCGAGCACGTGCGTGTGACCACTGAGCTGATGCACCCCGGCTCGATGATCCACGACATGGGCACCGCGCGCATGGGCAACGACCCGAAGAAAAGCGTTCTCAACAAATACAACCAAGCCCAC
>JACQDI010000270.1 GCA_016201195.1 Acidobacteriota bacterium
AGCGCTGCTGCGCCGAGATCGGCGGCGTGATCGCGCCTCTCCTGGGCGCGCTGCTTCTCCAGCGCCCGGTCCTGCTCGACCATTCGCCAGCCGAGCCACCCCAGACCGATTGCGGGCGCTAAGGTGGTGGCGACAAACAAGACGAACAGCCGCCGCGATGCCACAATATGCTCCTGAGCCTATTGTCGCGCAACGATGTCAAGATGAGTTTTATCGTTTGTCAAGGTTCTGCAAAGACGCTTTTCTCACCGGCGCCACGCGTCGAATCCGCTCGGGTATACCCGGATCCACTTCGCGCAGGTTCTCCAGCGGGTAGGGGAATACGAGCGGCCGCCGGCGTTTATTTGCAGGGATCTTTTTCAGCCAAGCAGATCAAGCGCGGCCTGCAACTCGGATTTGGCGTGCTCGTCGCCCAAGCGCCCGGTGAGTTCGATCCCCTGGCGGTAAATCTGTTTGGCTTCCTCCGGCCGTCCCAGCTTTTCGAGCGTCTGGCCGGTGTGGTAGTACGCGGCGGCGTAGTCGGGGTTCAGGCGCAACAGCTCGCGAAACTGCTCCAGGGCCTCATTGAACTGGCCTCCTTTGAGGAATTCCTGGGCCAGTCCGTAGCGCACAAATGAGTCACCGGGGTTTGCGGCCACAAACTCGTGTAATATCTCCAGACGTGACTTTTCCATGGGAACTCACTACTATAGCAGTCGAAAGAGTACGATGGCCTGCCCTTACTTCTATCCTACCGAGAGGTTCCTGCAAGCGCTTTGGCCCCACGCCTCGCGGCTGCCGTTGGGCGATGGCTTTGCGGGCCGGTGCTGCGCGGATCCGGCGAGCGAAGCCACCCCCAGCCAGGCGGCGCTTGAAAACCACTGTAACCTGGGATACGCGCGAGGCCAGTGCGGCCGGTTTCCTGGCGGCACTGGCCCGGACGCGGCCCGCTTCACTGTGTCCAGCCGAGAAAATGCGATAATCCGAATCTACTACGTGCTGGAACGAGACCACCGCCCTTACGAACACGGCCGTATCGACTACGACACGCGGCGCCGGGCGCTGGTGGCGCCGCCCTCCAATCGCCTGCTCGCCCGGCAAGCCGAGACCTTCGTGGAAAATTACCTGCGCCGCCGACTCGAATGACCCCCAAAACCGTCCGCGAATCCCAATCTCAACTATCGGAGCTGGCGCTGCCCAACGACTCCAACGCGCTGGGGAACCTGCTCGGCGGCAAGCTGATGCACCTGATGGACATTGCCGGGTCGCTGGCCGCCTCCCGCCACTGTCGGGCAGTTGTGGTGACCGCCTCGTTCGATCACATGAATTTCCTGGCCCCGGTTCACATCGGCCAGCTCGTGGTGCTCTACTCGTCGGTAAATCGTGCGTTTCGAACGTCGATGGAGGTGGGAGTGAAGGCTTTCGTGGAGGACCTGCGCACCGGGGAGCGGAAGCACGTCAGCTCCGCCTACCTGACGTTTGTCGCGCTCGATGAGAACCGGAAGCCGATCCCGGCGCCCCCGATTGTTCCGGAGACGGAAGAGGAAAAACGACGCTACGAGCAAGCGGGCGAACGCCGCGCCTACCGGCTAGAAAAACTCGCCACTGGCCGCTAGACTGCCACGCGTCCCCGCCACAAAAAGGCGTGCCCTGCGCTGCCCCGCGGCCAGGAGCCAGTAGCCGGGCACAACCCGCAGCCTACGCTGGTTCGCCGTTCTTGTCGCTTTCCTTGTACAGGTACTTGATATTGGCCTTGTAGATGAGCAGGTTGGGCCCGGCCGGGCGGTTGACCTTGATGCAGCCGCGGTCGTACCACTCGATAACGCCGTGCAGCTCCTCCCCGTCGTTGAGCACCACGACCATGGGCGTACGGGACTGCATCTGCTTGACGTAGTAGAAATTCTCGGCGTTGGTCTGCTCGGGGGGAACCGGGCGCTTCTGCGGCTTGCGCTGCGGCGGCGCCTGCTGCTGTTGCACGGCCTGCTGCTGTTCCTTGAACTCCGTCAGCGACGGGCGGATCAGCTTCCGGTTGGCCGACTCAAGGGGTGGCCGTCTGTTGCCGATCGAGTCGTTGCGAGAGTAAGTGATGAAATTACTTGGATTGCGGGTCTCCAAAGCAGCCCTCCTGTATTAGTATTGGGGCAACCATTTCCTGGCGCCGGCGCAAGGAAGAGGAGCGAACCTTCAGGTAGCAACACCGAAAAGGGAGCTCAAGTTCCGTGATCCGGACAGCTACAAACTGGTTGGTTTCTCCAACTGAGTTTATTGATAGCACAAATCAGTGGCGTATTGCAACTGTGAAGTTATGTTCGCCCGGCGGCGGACCGCAACCCCACGGCCAAGGCCTCCAGGGCGATCTGCTTCTGGATGTTGCGGCGGGCTAAGCCGTCGAGGGCGTCCACCTGCTCGAGCGCCTGCTCCAGCCACGCAAAATCGACCTGGGCGGCGAGGGCCCCGATCTCGTCGCGGATGTCCTCATTGACCAGCGCGGCCGAGCCTGTGGACAGGCGCAAGAGATCCTGGAGCAGGTCGTAAAGCGCGTCAAGTTGCAGCTCGAGTTTTTCCTGCTTGCTGCGGCCGATCGGCTCGGTGTGGCGGATCAGCTCGCCGAACGGAGCTCCCGAGACGCGTCGCAGCAGGGCGAGCATGGCCCGCCTGCGCTTCTCGTAGACCGGAACGTCGATCGACAGCGCCCGCCCGGGGCTGCCTCGCGACCAGGCGCGGACCTTCGCGCGGTCTTCGGCGGCGATCTCGGGACGGCCGGCCAGGAACCGCTCCATCTCCTCGGCGCTGAGCGGGCCGAAGTAGAAGGGCACGCACCTCGAGCGGATGGTGGGCAACAGGTCGTAGGCGTTGGCGGCAGTCAGGATCAGCGTCAGGTAGGGGGCTGGCTCCTCCAGCGTCTTGAGGAGTGAGTTGGCGGCGGGCGCGTCGATGCGGTCGGCCTGATCCACCAGAAAC